>CANGSD010000044.1 GCA_947455875.1 Comamonadaceae bacterium | reverse complement strand
GAGCAGACGCGCCACCTGCTTGTAGGTGTCGGGCTCCAGGAAACGAAGGGCCAGATCTTCCATCTCCCACTTAACCTGCCAGATGCCCAGGCGGTTGGCCAGCGGCGCGAAGATGTCCAGGGCCTCGCGCGACACGCTGGCGGGCGGCAAGGCGCGCGAGGCGGCGTACCACCGCAGCGTCTGCAGCCGCGAGGCCAGGCGCAGCATCACCACGCGCAGGTCACGCGAGAAGGCCAGCAGCATCTTGCGGATGTTCTCGGCCTGCGCCTGCGGCCCCTCGCCGACACGGGCTTGGCGCTGCACCGCCATCAACTGGTTGGTGGCGAGCGCCAACTCGGCGTAGCTCTCACCGAAGCCGCGCGCGATGCTCTCTTGCGGGCGCGCCAGGTAAGGACAGGCATGCACCAGGTAGCTGGCCGCCTGCATGGCCTCGGAGCCGCCCATGTGCCGCAGGATGGCGGCCACCGCATCGGCATGCGCCAGGGTGTTCTCGCCCGTGTCCAGCGTCTCATGGGCGATCAGGGGCTCGGCAAATCCGCGTGCACGCGCCAAGGCATCGGCCTGTTGCGGCAGGGCGTGCTCGGCCGCGGCCACCAGGCCGGGAATCGACACGGCGTCGCTGGCGGATGGCGACTGGCTTTTCATGGAGCGGTCGGCGGATCAGGCCAGCAAAAACGCCACCACCGGCTCGTGCTGCTGCGGCGATACGAGCGTGGGGGCGTGGCCCACGCCGGGAAACTCGAGCAGGCGCGCGCGCGGACCGCGCTGCGTCATGGCCTGCGCGGTGGCGGTCGACAGCAGGTCGGATTGGGCGCCTCGCAGCAGCAACGTCTGCGCCGTGATGCGATCCCAGGCCTGCCACACGGCGGTCTCGCCCTTGCGCGCGGCCTCCTCAGTCACAGCGCGAAACGGCACACCGATGGCCGGGTCGTAGTGCAAGGTATAGCCGCCTTCGGGCAAGGCCCGTAGCATCGGCCGGGACAGGGCCATCCATTGCTCGGGCGTGTGCGGCCCGAAGCCCATCGACAACTGCGCCAGCAACTGCGCAGCCTGTTCCTCGGTCTCGAAGCGGCCCGCCTGGCCGACATAGGTGCCGATGCGTTGCAGGGCCTGCCAGTCCATGGTCGGACCGATGTCGTTGATCACCAGCCTACGCACCGGCACCGGCACCGGCAGCGGCAGGTCGGGGGTGCCGCACAGGAGCATGCCGATCAGGCCGCCCATGCTGGTGCCGACCCAGTCCAGTACGGTCAGAGGCGCCTCACGATGCAGGTGCGCCAGCAGTTGCAGGCTATCGGCCAGGTACGTGGGCACCTGGTAGTGCTGGGGGTCGGACAGGCGGTCGCTGGCACCGCGCCCGGCCATGTCGGGGCAGATCACGCGCAGCGGGCCGTCGGCCGCGGCCAAAAGGGCCTGGGCCAGCACATCGAAGTCGCGGCCCTGCCGCGTCAGACCGTGCACACACACCACCGCGTGGGCCGCATCGGGCGCTCCCCATTGCCAGTAGGACAGGCGGCGCGACGCGTCCTGCGCGGGGCCTTGGCAGGCCATGAATCGAAGTTCGGGAGCAGACATCACGCAGGAAAGGGTTGGGGCCGCACCAGGCGGGCACGACGCGCCGGCAGGCTGGGTAAGTTGATCGATCGTAATAGATCGGTCCGCATCACTGGGTGGGTGGGGGGCGGCCCGCTGTCATCCACTGGGATTAACGCAAGAATTGTAACGTGGTGTTATTGTTAGTCTTAAAGGGCTCACTGGATGCAACAAGGCGATCAAAATCGCCTCAGTTACACACAGGCCGAACTACCATGAATCCCCAAGCCGCTCGCACGGACAAGATCCTGGTCGTGGATGACGATGCCCGCATCCGCGACTTACTCAGGCGTTACCTCTCCCAAGAAGGCTTCGAGGTCATCCTCGCAGAAGACGGCAAGGCGCTCAATCGCCTGATGCTGCGCGAGACTGCCGACCTCATCGTCCTGGACCTCATGATGCCCGGCGAAGACGGTCTGTCGATCTGCCGGCGCCTACGCGCCGCCAACGACCGCACGCCCATCATCATGCTCACCGCCAAGGGCGAAGACGTCGACCGCATCGTCGGCCTGGAGGTCGGCGCCGACGACTACCTAGGCAAGCCCTTCAACCCGCGCGAGTTGCTGGCGCGCGTGCATGCGGTGCTGCGCCGCCGGCCCGCGCAGGAGGCGCCGGGCGCACCCTCCTCCGAAAACGAGGTCGTCAACTTCGGTCCCTTCGCCTTCGATCTGGGCGCGCGCACGCTGCGCAAAAACGGTGACGAGCTGCCCCTGACCACCGGCGAGTTCGCCATGCTCAAGGCCCTGGTGCGGCATCCTCGCCAGCCTCTGTCGCGCGAGAAGCTTGCCCAGTTGGCCCGCGGCCGCGAGTTCGAGCCCTTCGACCGCAGCCTCGATGTACAGGTCTCGCGCCTGCGCAAACTGGTCGAAGCCGATCCGGCCGCCCCGCGCTACATCCAGACGGTCTGGGGGGTGGGCTATGTTTTTGTTCCCGACGGTGCGGGCTGACGCGCCGGCGCGCCCCAGCCAGCCGACCGCTGTGGCCAACACAGCGTCCCGCCTGGGGCTCTCGCTGTTCTGGCGCACCTTCATCCTGCTGGCCCTGCTGCTGGTGGGCTGCATCATCGCCTGGCTGCAGACCTTTCGCGCCCTCGAGTACGCACCACGCGCCATCCAAACGGCCCAGCAGATCGCCACCCTGGTGAACCTCAGCCGCGCCGCTCTGGTTCACTCCGACGCCATCGCGCGGATCTCCCTGATCAAGACCCTGGCCGATCAGGAGCAGGTGCGTATCCAAGTGAGTGAACCCGCTGATCGGGCCGCCCCCTTGAACACCAGCGTGACCGAGCAGCTGATCGCCGAAGAACTCCAGCAGCATCTCGGCCCCGACACCCAACTGGCCGCCAGCGTGAACGACGAGCCGGGCCTGTGGGTCAGCTTTCGAATTGACGGCGACGCCTATTGGCTGCGGCTAGACCGTGCGCGCTTCATTCAGGTAGGCGGTCGCACCTGGCTGATCTGGCTGGTCACCGCCGCGGTCCTGTCGCTGGCGGGGGCGGCCCTGATCGCTCGCCTGATCAACCACCCGCTCAAGCTGCTCTCATTTGCCGCCAGCCGGGTGCGCGACGGCGATTTCGACGGCAGCCGTCTGGACGAACAGGCCGTGACGAGCGAGATCCGCGAGGTCAACATCGGCTTCAACCGCATGGCGCAGCAACTGAGCAAAATCGAGCAAGACCGTGCCGTGATGCTGGCCGGCATCTCGCATGACCTGCGCACCCCGCTGGCGCGTCTGCGCCTGGAAACCGAAATGAGCGTGGCCGACCTCGACGCACGGGCGCACATGGCCGCCGACATCGACCAGCTTGACGCCATCATCGACAAGTTCCTCGATTACGCTCGCCCTGACCCCACGCAGCTACGGCCTGTGCAACTGGCTGACGTCGTCCGGCATTGCGTCTATGCGGTGCGAGACCAGACAGACTTGCGCATCACGGTCAATGTCGCCGAAGACATCCAGGTGATGGCCGACGAGGTCGACCTGCAGCGCGTGATCGCCAACCTGCTGGAAAACGCGCGCCGCTACGGCAAGACGCCCGGCACCGAAGTCGCACGCGTGGACATGATCGCGCGGGTGCGTGATGACGCGGTGATGCTCAAGGTGCGTGACCACGGGCCCGGCGTGGCCCCCAGTACCTTGCGTAATCTGATGCAACCCTTCTTCCGGGGCGACGCTGCTCGCACCGCAGCCACCGGCGCGGGCCTGGGGCTGGCCATCGTCAACAAGACGGTGCAACGCATGGGGGGCATCTTCTCGCTCACCAACACCACCACGGGCGGACTGACCGCGCACATCAAGCTGCAGCACGCGCGGGGCGAGCCCGACGCAGACTCTCAGCGGGCGGTCAAGTAGCGCGAGGGATCGACCGGCTTGCCCTGGCGGCGGATCTCGAAATGCAGCTTCACGCGATCGGCGTCGGTGGCACCCATCTCGGCGATCTTCTGGCCCTTGCGCACGGTCTGATCTTCCTTGACCAGCAGGGCCTGGTTGTGCGCGTAAGCGGTGAGGTAGGTGTTGTTGTGCTTGAGGATGATCAGGTTGCCGTAGCCGCGCAACCCCGCGCCGGCATACACCACACGGCCATCGGCGGCCGCCAGCACCGGGTCGCCCGCCTTGCCACCGATGTCATAGCCCTTGTTGCGGGTCTCGTCAAAGCCCGCCAGCACCGACAGGTTGCCGGGCGCGGGCCAGGCCCAACTGATGTCGTCGTCGGCGGGTGACGGGGTTTGCGAGGCGCCAGGCTGGGACGCAGAGGCTTGCGGTGCCGGCTCGAGCGGGCGCGACGCCGGAGCCTGAGCCGAGGCGGGGGCCGACGCGGTGGGCGAGACCACGGATTGCTGCACCGGACGGGCGACGACTTCGCCCACGGGCGGCTGGATACGCAGGACCTGCCCCACCTCGATGGCATTGGGGTTGGTGATGTTGTTCCAACGGACCACATCGCGCCAGTTCTGACCGGCGTCCAGGGCGATGCGCACGACAGTGTCGCCAGGACGCACCGTGTAGTAGCCGGGCTTGCCGGCGTTCTCGGCGCCGGGTAGCAGGCGCGCCTCGTCCTGCTGCTGCGGGTTGTTCGCGTTCTGGGGGCTGGTGCCGTTGGCGCGGCCGCTCGAGGCTGCCGGCTGCGAGGGCGGTCGCGGTGACGCACTGGTCGCGGGCGCAGCGCTGGGCGCGGGCCGGGTGCGGGCCATCGCACCGCGGTCTTCGACGGGCGGTGGCACGCGGGTGCCGGAGGCACAGCCCGCGAGCACGCCGGCCACCAGCATCAGGCCTGCGATACCCGAGCCAGTCAGCGGGCCCCGGCGCAGCGTCAACGTGAGAAGCATCGTGCGCATGGTCTCAAGCGATCCCGGATTTTAGGGGGACGAAATGCACGGGCTCCAGCGCGCTGCGCTGCAGGCCGTTAGGCGTCTTGTCGATCACCACCAGGGCCTGCTGGCCCCCGGGCATGACCGTGGGCGCGACGATACGCCCGCCCACCGCGAGCTGGTCGACCCAGGCCTGGGGCACGGCGTCGCCACCGGCCGCCGCGATGATGCCTGCATAGGGCGCGCCCTGGGCGTAGCCCACCATCCCATCGCCAAACAGCAGGTGCACATTGGGCAGGCGCAGCGGCCGCAGGTTCTCGCGCGCCTTGTCATGCAGGCCGCGCAAGCGCTCGATGCTGTACACCTCGCGCGCCACACAGGCCAGCACGGCCGCCTGATAGCCGCAGCCGGTGCCGATCTCGAGTACGCGGCCCAGGGGGGCAGCGGCATCGGGCTGGCCCGCCAGCAACAGCTCGATCATGCGGGCCACCACATTGGGCTTGGAGATGGTCTGGCCCAGACCGATGGGCAGGCTGGTGTCTTCGTAGGCCTGGTTCACCAGCGCGGTGTCGACAAAGCGATGCCGCTCGACATGACCCAGCGCCGCCAACACGCGCGGATCGCGGATGCCTTGCGCAGCGAGTTTTTGCACCATGCGTGCGCGCACGGCACCCGAGTCCAATCCCAGGCCCTGGGGCGCGGCCGCCGCCGTCACCGCCGAGCCGGCCACGCGGGCGGGACGGGCCTGCGGCGACGGACCCGAGGGGCGGTCCAGCTTGGCGGGAAAGGTGGGGCGGCGCGTGGTCATGCCTTCGCGCTCAGTGCGCGGGCGGTCTGCGTCCAGTCGCCTAGCGCGTCGTGGTCGGTGAGGTCCACCTGTAGCGGGGTGACGGCGATACAGCCCTGCGCGGTGGCGTGGAAGTCGGTGCCATCCGCGCCATCGCGGGCCGGGCCGGCAGCGCCGATCCAGTACATGGTGTCGCCGCGCGGACTGGGTTGGGCGATGACGCTCTCGGCCGCATGGCGACGCCCGAGTCGGCACACCTGCAGCGGACCCAGCGCCTCGTAGAGGCGGTTGGGGATGTTGACGTTCAAGAGAAAAGGCGCGGGCCGCGTCAGCAGCCCCTGCGCGATCACCTGCTGCACCAGCTCGCGCGCGACCCGGGCCGCTGCATCGAGATGGGACCAGCCCTTCTCGACCTGCGAGAAGGCGATGGCTGGAATGCCAAACAGGTACCCCTCCATCGCGGCGCCGACGGTGCCGGAGTAGATGGTGTCGTCGCCCATATTGGCGCCGTTGTTGATGCCGCTGACCACCAGGTCGGGCCGATACCCCAGCAGGCCGGTGAGCGCGATGTGCACGCAGTCGGCCGGCGTGCCGTTCACATAGCGCACGCCGGGCGCGCCGGGGTGCACGTACAGGGGCTGGTGCAGGGTCAGCGCGTTGGACTTGGCGCTGTTGTTATGTTCGGGCGCCACCACCTCGACCTCGGCGATGTCACGCAGGGCCGCGTGCAGGGCTTCGATGCCGGGGGCTCGGTAGCCGTCGTCGTTGGAGATGAGGATTTTCATGGGCAAGCTGACGATTGTAGGGCTGGCCGTCGCTGGGGGGACATCGGGGGCGCGGCGCGCCTGCCTATGATCGACGCCTTTGTTTGCCCCGAGAGGACGACCTCATGCACGCTTGGCTTTGCGAGAACCCCGTCGGTGTCGACGCCCTGACCTGGAAGGAATTGCCCACCCCCCAGCCCGGCGCGGGCCAGGTGCGGGTGCGGATCGAGGCGGCGAGCCTGAACTTTCCCGACCTGCTGATCGTCCAGAACAAGTACCAGATGAAGCCGCCCCTGCCCTTCGTGCCCGGCGCCGAGTTTGCCGGCGTGGTCGAGGCGGTGGGCGAAGGCGTGACCCACCTCAAGCCCGGGCAGGCTGTGGCCTGCTTGGCGGGCACGGGCGGCTTTGCCACCCACACGCTGGCGCCGGCGGCCCTGTGCATGCCACTGCCCCCGGGCTTCGGCGCGGTGGATGCGGCGGCCTTCATCATGACCTACGCCACCTCGCACCACGCATTGGTGGACCGCGCACAGTTGAAGGCTGGCGAGACGGTGCTGGTGCTCGGTGCGGCCGGCGGCGTGGGTACGGCGGCCATTCAGATTGCCAAGGCCCTGGGGGCGCGCGTGATCGCAGCGGCCTCCAGCGAGGACAAGTGCGCGCTGTGCCGCGCGCAGGGCGCGGATGTCACGATCAACTACAGCGAGCACACGCCGCAAGCCGGCCTGCGCGAGGCGATCAAGGCCGCCACCGCTGGCAAGGGGCCCGATGTGGTCTATGACCCGGTGGGCGGCGAGTTCGCCGAGCCGGTGTTCCGGTCGATCGCCTGGCGGGGCCGTTATCTGGTGGTGGGTTTTGCCTCGGGTCCCATCCCCGCCCTGCCCCTGAACCTGCCGCTGCTCAAAGGCGCTTCGTTGGTGGGGGTGTTCTGGGGCGACTTCGCCAAGCGCGAGCCCAAAGCCAACGCGGCGATGATGCAGGAGCTGGCGCAGTGGTATGGCGCTGGGCGGATCAAACCGGTGATTGACGGGACGATGCCGATGTCCGAGCTGAAGGCGGCCTATGCCCGCATGGGGTCGCGAGCGGTCAAGGGCAAGCTGGTGATGGTCGTATAATCTTGCTCTCTGTGGTGGCTGTAGCTCAGTTGGTAGAGTCCCAGATTGTGATTCTGGTTGTCGTGGGTTCGAGTCCCATCAGTCACCCCACCGATCCATGAAAAAAGACCGTCCTTGAGGCGGTCTTTTTGTTGGCGTTGGCGTTGACGTTGCAACGCGGCGGGCGTGCGGCGGGGGCCCGGGGGCTTCACTGCGCAGGCCCTTCGGGCTTCCTTGCGGTGCTCGCGCCAGGCG
>CANGSD010000043.1 GCA_947455875.1 Comamonadaceae bacterium | reverse complement strand
TACCTGGTCAAGCAGCTGCAGGAGTACAAGTCCGGCAAGCGCGCCAACGCCATCATGCAGGGCATGGCCGCCACCTTGAGCGATGCCGACATGAAGAACATCGCTGCCTGGCTGGCCACCCAGAAGTCCAAGCCCGGCTTCGCCAAGGAAAAGGAACTCGTCGCCCTGGGCGAGCGCATCTGGCGTGGTGGCATCGCCGACCGCCAGATCGCCGCCTGTGCCGGCTGCCACAGCCCCAACGGCGCCGGCATCCCCTCGCAGTACCCGCGCCTGTCCGGCCAGCATGCCGACTACACCGCGGCCCAACTCACCGCCTTCCGCGAAGGCGTGCGCAAGAACAATGTGCAAATGACCCAGGTCGCCGCCAAGCTCAATGACCGCGAGATTCGTGCGGTCTCGGACTACGTGGCAGGCTTGCGCTGATCGCGGCGGGAATTCTTCCCGCTGACGTACCCCTAACAGGCGGAACTCCTCAGGGGTTCCGCCTTTTTCGTGACTATGACCACTTCCACCCAGGGACTTGAGGTCTCCGTCGGCTCCCGCTCGCTGCGCGCAGCGGTGGAAGTGCTGTCGTCCATGCGTTTCTCGATCTCGCTGCTCACGGTGATCTGCATCGCCTCGGTGATCGGCACCGTTCTCAAGCAGCATGAGCCGGCGGTCAATTACGTCAACCAGTTCGGCCCCTTCTGGGCCCAGCTCTTTGCGGCCCTGAAGCTCAACGCGGTCTACAGCGCCTGGTGGTTCCTCCTGATCCTGGCCTTCCTGGTCACCAGCACCTCCCTGTGCATCGCCCGCAACACGCCCAAGATCCTTGCCGACCTGCGCTCGCACAAGGAAAACATCCGCGAGCAGAGCCTGCAGGCCTTTGCCCACCGTGCCCAGGGGCGCGTCGGCCAAGCGCCCGAGGCCGCGGCCCATCGCATCGGCCAGGCGCTGGCGGCGGCGGGTTGGAAGGTCAAGCTGCAGCGGCGCGAAGGCCCGAGTGGCGCTGGCTGGATGGTCGCTGCGCGCGCGGGTGCGGCCAACAAGCTCGGCTACATCGCCGCCCACAGCGCCATCGTGCTCGTGTGCCTGGGCGGCCTGCTCGATGGCGACCTGATCGTGCGCGCCCAGATGCTGTGGGGCGGCAAGACCCCCTACAACGGCGGCGGCATGATCGCCGACGTCAAGCCCGAGCACCGCCTGCCCGCCACCAATCCCACCTTCCGCGGCAACGTGATGGTGGGCGAGGGCATGCAATCGGCCACCGCCATCCTCAATCAGAGCGACGGCATCTTGCTGCAGGAGCTGCCCTTCTCCATCGAGCTGAAAAAGTTCATCGTCGAGTACTACTCGACGGGCATGCCCAAGCTCTTTGCCAGCGAGATCGTGATCCACGACCGCGAGACCGGCCAGGCCATCCCCCAGCGCGTCGAGGTCAATCACCCGGCGCGTCACCGCGGCATCGAGATCTACCAATCCAGCTTCGACGACGGCGGCTCCACCGTGCGCCGGCAGGCCGTGCCGCTCACTGCGGGCGGCAAGTCCTTCGAGGTCGAGGGCGTGATCGGCGGCAGCACGCCGCTGGCACGCGGCTCTGGGGCTGATGCCGACACGCTGACGCTCGAATACACCGGCCTGCGCGTGATCAACGTCGAAAACTTCGGCGACAAGGGCGTGGGCAGCGTCAGTGCCACCGATGTACGCAAGGTCGATCTGAAGGACGCCATCGAATCGCGCCTGGGTGCGGGCCACAAGACGGCCAGCCGCAAAGAGCTGCGCAACGTCGGCCCCAGCATCAACTACAAGCTGCGCGACGCTGCCGGTCAGGCGCGCGAGTTCCATAACTACATGGAGCCGATCGATCTGGGCGAGGGCGTGCCCGTCTTCCTCATGGGCCTGCGCGAAACCCCGGCCGAGGAATTCCGTTACCTGCGCCTGCCGGCCGACGAATCCGGCCGCCTCGACAGCTTCCTGCGCCTGCGTTTAGCCCTGGCCGACCCGGCGGTGCGGGAACAGGCCGTGCGCCGCTACGCCACCCGCGCCACCGATCCGACCCGTCCCGAGCTGGCGCAGCAACTGGCCGCCTCGGCCGGCCGCGCGCTCGCCCTGTTCGCGGGCGTGGGCACGGCAGCGGGCCCCAATGGCAAGCCGGTGGCCGGTCTGCAGGCCCTGTCTGATTTCATGGAAGCCAACGTCCCCGAGGCCGACCGCGCCCGCGCCGGCGAGGTCGTGGTGCGCATCGTCAACGGCACGCTGTTCGAGGTGGCCCAGATCGCCCGCGCCCGCGCCGGCCAAAAGCCGATGGACATGACCGACGAAACACGCGCCTTCATGAACCAGGCGGTACTGGCCCTGAGCGACCTGACCCTCTACCCCGCGCCCCTGGCCTTCCAGCTCAAGGACTTCACCCAGGTGCAGGCCAGCGTCTTCCAGGTGGCGCGTGCCCCTGGCCGCAACATTGTTTACCTCGGCTGTGCGTTGCTGATCGTGGGTATTTTTGCGATGCTCTACGTGCGCGAGCGTCGGCTGTGGGTCTGGCTGGCCCCGCAAGACGCGGACGGCAGCCGGGCCACCCTGGCCCTGTCGTCCAACCGTAAGACGATGGACACCGACCGCGAGTTCGCGCAGCTGCGAACCCAACTCCTGGACCCGACGCCACCATGAACACGGCCACCACCACGCTGACCCTTCACGAAGGCTTCTTCGCCCGCCGTAACTGGCGCGACTGGCTGTTCGCCGCCCTGGTCATTGCCGGCGGCCTGTACGCGTTCAACCGCTACAACGCCGCGATGGACGTCTACGAAAAAGGCATCCTCCTGGGCACCCTTCCCTGCGCGATTTGGCTGGGCTGGTTCTGGCGCCCGGTGCAGGCCCTGGCCGCCGTCGTCACTGTCTTCACCCTGCTGGCCATCACCGCCTACCAGGGCGATCTCGCGCGCGCCGACACGGTGTTCTGGCTCAAGTACTTCCTCTCCAGCCAGTCCGCCATCCTTTGGATGAGCATGCTCTTTTTCATGAGCACGGCCTTCTACTGGGTGGGCATGTTCGCGCGCGGCCAGGCCGACGCCATGGAGCGTCTGGGCTCGGGCCTGACCTGGGTGGCGGTGGGCATGGCCCTCATCGGCACCCTGGTGCGCTGGTACGAAAGCCACCAGATCGGCCCGGACATCGGCCACATCCCGGTCAGCAACCTCTATGAGGTCTTCGTCCTCTTTTGCTGGATGACGGCGCTGTTCTATCTGTATTTCGAGCAGCAGTACCGCACCCGCGCCATGGGCGCCTTCGTGATGCTGGTGGTCAGTGCCGCAGTCGGCTTTTTGCTCTGGTACACCGTGGTGCGCGAGGCCCACGAGATCCAGCCCCTGGTGCCTGCTCTCAAAAGCTGGTGGATGAAGCTGCATGTGCCAGCCAACTTCGTGGGCTATGGCACCTTCGCCTTGGCGGCCATGGTGGCCTTTGCCTACTTGATCAAGTCGCACGCCCAGGAGACCCGCTGGTGGAAGCTGGCCCCCTTGTGGGCGCTGGGTGTGGTGCTGTGCTTCGAGCCCCTGGTCTTTCGCAAGACGCCCGAGGGCGGCCTAAGCAATTACTGGGCGATTTACTTCGGCGTGTCCGCGCTCGCGGCCGCCGGCATCATCGCCCTGCGTCGTCGCATCGCCGAACGCCTGCCCGCCTTCGAGGTGCTCGACGACGTGATGTACAAGGCCATCGCGGTCGGCTTTGCCTTCTTCACCATCGCCACGGTGCTGGGCGCGCTGTGGGCCGCCGAGGCCTGGGGCGGCTACTGGAGCTGGGACCCCAAGGAAACCTGGGCCCTGATCGTCTGGCTGAACTACGCCGCCTGGCTGCACATGCGCCTCATGAAGGGCCTGCGGGGCGCCGTCTCCGCCTGGTGGGCCCTGGTGGGCCTGGCCGTCACCACCTTCGCCTTCCTGGGCGTCAATATGTTCCTCTCGGGTCTGCACAGCTACGGAAACCTGTGAAGACACCCTAGGGTCTCTCCTAGGATCGACCCCGCGCGACACACGTTCCGTGATAAACCTGCACTTTGTCACGAGCAGGTCTTATTCCGAGGAACGTCATGTTGATCAAAACCCATCGCGACGGGTTCATTCACCCCGTCGCCAGCGAGATCACGCCGCAGTCGGTCCATCACGAGCGGCGTGACATGCTCCGGTGGCTGGCCGGCGGCGGCGCAGGCGTCGCCCTGGCGGGCTGGGCGCAGCGCGATGCGCGTGCGCAGATGGTGCAACGCCCCGGCAAGCTCGCCGCGTTGCCGGCGGTGCGCTCCAGCGTGTCGGGCGCTGCCACCATGGAAAAAAGCACCGACTACAAAGACGCCAGCACCTACAACAACTTCTACGAGTTCGGCACCGACAAGGCCGACCCCGCGCGCCTGGCCGGCAAATTTCAGCCCACGCCCTGGACGGTCGAAGTCGAGGGCCTGGTGCGCAAACCCGCCCGCTACGCCATTGAAGATCTCCTGAAGCTCAGCGCCCAGGAAGAACGCATCTACCGCCTGCGCTGCGTCGAGGGCTGGTCCATGGTCATTCCCTGGATCGGTTATTCCCTGAGCAAGCTGATCGAGCGCGTCGAGCCCCTGGGCAGCGCCAAGTACGTCGAGTTCCACACTGCGGCCGATCCCAAGACCATGCCGGGTTTGAGCTCCAGCATGCTCGAATGGCCCTATGTCGAGGGCCTGCGTATGGACGAGGCCCTGCACCCGCTCACGCTGCTGGCTTTCGGCATGTACGGCGAGGTGCTCCCCAATCAGAACGGCGCGCCGCTGCGCCTGATGACACCCTGGAAGTACGGCTTCAAAAGCGGCAAGTCCATCGTGCGCATCCGCTTTACCGAGAAAGAGACGCGTACCTCCTGGACCCGGTCTGCGCCCACGGAGTACGGCTTCTACGCCAACGTCAACCCCAACGTCGACCACCCGCGCTGGAGCCAGGCCACCGAGCGGCGCATCGGCGAAGACGGCTTGTTCGCCAAGCGTCGCAAGACGCTCATGTTCAATGGCTACGAGTCCCAGGTCGGGCAGTTGTACGCCGGCATGGATCTGCGCAAGTTCTACTGAGGAGGCCGGCCATGGGCGTCCCCGTCCTGCTTCCTATCCGCGCGAAACTCCTGGCCTGGCTGCTGCATCCCGGGATCAAGCCCACGCTGTTCGCGCTGGCCCTGCTGCCCTTTTTCGCTTTGGTCTGGGGCGCTTCCACCGGCCAGCTCGGCGCCAACCCGGCTGAGACCCTGATCCGCGAGACGGGCGACTGGGCGCTGCGCTTTTTGTGCATCACGCTGGCCATCACCCCCGTGCGGGTGGTGCTGGGGCTGCCGCCGCTGGTGCGTCTGCGCCGGATGGTGGGGCTGTTCACGTATTTCTACGGCGGCCTGCACCTGCTCACCTACGCCTGGTTCGACATGGGCTTTGACGCTGCCGAGATCGTGCGCGACATCGCCAAGCGCCCGTTCATCCTGGTGGGCTTTCTCTCGTTCCTGATTCTGACGCCGCTGGCGGCCACCTCGTTCAATCGCGCCGTCAAGTCCTTGGGTGCGCGCCGGTGGCAGGCCCTGCACAAGAGCGTCTACCTGATCGCCGGCCTGGTGCTGCTGCACTTTTTCTGGATGCGCGCCGGCAAGAACGACTTCAATGAAGTGGCGGCCTACGCTGCCATCTTGGCCGTGCTATTGGGGTGGCGCTTCGCGCGCTGGTGGCGCGAGCCGCGCAGCTCCTCAGCGCCCATGCGCTCCACGCTCAGCTCCTAAGGCTGTCGAGGCCTTTCGGATCGGGCCTTAGCCGACCAGTCGCTCGTTGCGCAGTTGGTCGGCCACGCTGTCACGCTGGCGAATCAGGTGAGCCTGATCGCCATCGACCAGCACCTCGGCGGCACGGCCGCGCGTGTTGTAGTTGCTGGCCATGCTCATGCAGTAGGCCCCGGCCGATAGCACCGCCAGCCTGTCACCGGGTTGCACCGCCAGATCGCGGTCGCGGCCCAGCCAGTCGCCGCTCTCGCACACCGGACCCACCACGTCGTAGCGGGTGGCTGCGCCGCTGCCTTGCTGCAGGGGCTCAATGCCGTGAAAGGCCTGGTACATCGCGGGTCGTGGCAGGTCGTTCATGGCAGCGTCGACGATGCAAAAGCTCTTTTGCTCGCCGGGCTTGAGATAGAGCACCTCGGTCAGGCACACGCCGGCATTGCCCACCAGCGAGCGACCGGGTTCTACCATCAGGTGACGGTCGCCGAAGCCACGCGCATCGAGGCGCGCCAGCAATTGCGCCCACAGCGCGTCGGCCGCGGGCGGCTGGTCGCCGTTGTAGTCGATCCCCAGGCCGCCGCCGAAGTCCAGATGCTGCAGGTGGATGCCCTGGGCTTCGATGGCTTGCACCAGTTCGAGCACGCGGTCCATCGCGTCCAAGTAAGGCGCGCCGTCGGTGATCTGCGAGCCGATGTGGCAATCAATGCCCACCACCTTCAGCCCCGGCAGGCTGGCTGCGCGTTGATAGGTCTGCAGCGTGCGCTCGTGCGCCACGCCGAACTTGTTGCCCTTCAGGCCCGTCGAGATATAGGGGTGGGTCTTGGCATCCACATTGGGATTCACGCGAATGCTCACGGGCGCGGTCGTGCCACAGGCCAGAGCGACTTCACTGAGCACCTCGAGCTCGGATTCGCTCTCGACGTTGAAGCAACCGATGCCGGCCTCGAGGGCGCGACGCATTTCCGCGCGCGTCTTGCCCACGCCCGAGAAGATCACTTTCGCAGCCTGGCCGCCAGCGGCCAGCACGCGCTCGAGCTCGCCGCCCGAGACGATGTCAAAGCCGCAGCCGGCCCGCGCGAACAGCTGCAGGATGGCCAACGAGGAGTTGGCCTTCATCGCGTAGTGAATGGTGGCCTGTCGGCCCGCGAAACCACGCTGATAGGCGCCCAGCGCCGACAGCATGGCGGCCTTGGAATACACGAACAAGGGCGTGCCGTGGGTGCGTGCCAGATCATCCAGGCGCACGCCCTCCAGCCAGAGATCGGTGCCGCGTCGGGCCAGGTGCGGGTGGCCGGGCAGTGCGCGTGGGGCAGAGGTCATGGGGGAAGGGCTTATGGCCGCGCCGTCGGCGCGGGGGATGCGGGGGAAGACGCGGCGGGAGAGGCCGCGGCTGCAGGCGCCGGGGCCCGCACGGGCGTCGCGGTCATGCCAGCGGGCAGGTACAGGTCACCCTTTTGGCCGCAGGCCGAAAGCGCGAACGCACCGCCCACTGTCAGGGCGCTGACTAGAATCGATCGGAACAAAGCAGACATCGAAGAATTGTAATGACCGATCTGGAATACCTGGACCATGCCGAGGCCGCGTTGCGAAGCGTGGAGGCATGCTGCGACCGCCTCAACGACGACACCGACGCCGACATCGATGCCCAACGTGTGGGCGGCATGGTGACGCTGGTGTTCGCAAACCGCAGCCAGATCGTGGTCAATCTGCAAAAGCCGCTGCACGAAATCTGGCTGGCCGCGCGCAGCGGCGGGTTTCATTACCGCTTTGACGGTGCCCGCTGGATGGACACCAAGGGCCACGGCGAGTTCTTCGAGCACCTCACGCGCTGTGCCACCGAGCAGGCCGGGCAGGCCCTGATCTTCAGCGCGCAGTAAACGCGCGGCGCTTCAGTTGCGGAACAGGTCCAGGATGCTGCGTCGCTCGTCGGCCGGCGGCATCGCGCGCACAGCGGGTCTGTCGCTGCTGCCGCCGACGCTGGTCACCCCCGCACCGCGCGCATATTCGTTGTAGTACCACTCGCCGCTCAGACTGACCACGCCCTCGGGCGCGGTCGGCTCGAATATCGGCACGCCGCGCAGCGCGGTCTCCATGAACGTGATCCACACCGGCAGGCTCAGGCCGCCGCCGGTCTCGCGATCGCCG
>CANGSD010000042.1 GCA_947455875.1 Comamonadaceae bacterium | reverse complement strand
GGCGCGCGTCCGCCAAAAGGGGGGAAGGGCAACCGACCCCGCGGGATCCAGGGCGGGCGCCCCCGGCGGGCGCTCAGTGCCGGGTTTCGAGCTCGGCCAGTCTGTCGAGCTCGGCGCAGACATCGGCCATGCGCCCCGAAATCACCATCCGCCCTGCGCCGGCGCAGGCGTGCCGACCGTCCACCACCCGCACCACCCGCAAGGGCCGCTGCAGCGGTGCGGACCGGGTGGGCCCGCCCCAGCTGCGCTGGGAAACTGGGGCCCGCTGGGGAGCAGGGGCCCGATGGGAGAGGTCGACGCTGGCGCCGCTGCGTCCCTCGGAGGGGACGGCGGCGACAGGCGCCAGGACGGATCGACGCGCTCCGGCCGATGGGCCCCGGGCCTGGGGGCGTGCGGACCGGGCAGGCTGCCCCGCGGGCTGGAACAGATCAAACAAATGCGCGAACAGGGGAAGTGCGAATGCCATGTGGGGACTCCTTGGACAACGAGGGTTTCATCACAGGCAGGATTTCAGTGAAAGGGATCGGCACAGGGTGATGGCTCTACGCCATACGCCCGCCACCTGGGGCCGCTCCCGCGATCGGTGGCTACATCAGCATGGTGTTGCGGATCAGCCCCACCGCCAGGCCCTCGATCTCGAAGGGCTCGCCCGGCTCGACCACGATGGTGGCGTAGTCGGGGTTTTCGGCGTGCAGCTCGATCAGGTGCTTGTTGCGGCGGAAACGCTTGACCGTGACGTCGTCGCCCAGGCGGGCCACCACGATCTGGCCGTTCTTGGCTTCTTTGGTGGCTTGTACCGCCAGCAGGTCGCCGTCCATGATGCCGGCGTCGCGCATGGACATGCCGCGCACCTTGAGCAGGTAATCGGGCTGGCGCTGGAACAGGCTGCTCTCGACGTAATAGGTCTGGTCCACATGTTCCTGGGCCAGAATCGGGGAGCCAGCCGCCACACGACCGACCAGGGGCAGCGCCAGCTGGGCCAGGCTTTGCAGGGGCAGGGAAAACTGCTTGATGCGCGATTCGTTGATCGAGCGCAGGGCATCACCGCGCAGGCGGATCCCGCGCGAGGTGCCGCTGACCAGCTCGATGACACCCTTGCGGGCCAGGGCCTGCAGGTGTTCCTCGGCGGCATTGGCCGACTTGAAGCCCAGCTCGGCCGCGATCTCGGCCCGGGTGGGCGGAGCGCCGGTGCGGGCGATGGCGCTCTGGATCAGGTCCAGAATCTGCTGCTGACGGGCCGTGAGCTTGGGGGTCTCGATCATTCGGGCTCTCCTGGGACGGGGGACTGTTTCGATATCCAGTAACTGTATTTTTAACCAGCTTTTTAGGAAATGCAAGTGGTCCGCTCAAAAATCGTGGTTCTGGGCACCGGCGGCACCATCGCCGGCACGGCCGACACGCCTGGCGAGCACCTGGCATACCGCAGCGCCCAGCTGGGTGTGGCCCAACTGGTTGCGGGCCTGCCGGGCGCGGCCGAGTGGACTTTGGAGACCGAGCAGGTCGCCCAGATCGACAGCAAGAACATGGACGAGGCCGTCTGGCAGCGGCTGGCGGCGCGCTGCGCCCATTGGCTGGCCCAGCCCGAGGTACGCGGGATCGTGATCACCCACGGCACCGACACGCTCGAAGAAACCGCGTATTTCCTGGACCGCGTCCTCGTGGCCGACAAGCCCGTGGTCCTCACCTGCGCGATGCGCCCCGCAACTGCGCAGGCGCCCGACGGACCGCGTAACCTGGCCGATGCGATCGCGGTAGCCGCAACGCCTGGCGTGCAGGGCGTGCTCGCGGTCTGCGCCGGCAGCGTGCACGCGGCATGCGACGTGAGCAAGGAGCACCCGTCGCGGCTGGACGCCTTCACCAGCGGCGATGCCGGCCCTCTGGGCGCGGTCGAAGACGGCCACCTGCGCCGGCTGCGCACCTGGCCCGCCGCGCCGGTGGACCCGCAGGCGACACAGCGCCTGGCACAGGCCGTGGCCCACGCCACCCACTGGCCGCGCGTGGAGATCGTGCTCAATCATGCGGGGGCCACCGGTGCACTGGTGCAGGCCTTGATCGCCCAGGGCGTGGACGGCATCGTCGCTGCCGGCACCGGCAACGGCACCCTCAGTGACTCGCTGCAGACCGCGCTGCTGCAGGCCCGCGAGCGCGGCGTCGCGGTGGTGCGCGCCACACGCTGCGCCCGCGGCGAGGTCCTGCCCCACGCGGGTGATGTAGTGCCCGATTCGGACGGTCTGTCGCCAGTGAAGGCCCGTATCGCGCTGATGCTGGACCTGCTGGTCACGCGCACCGCCTGAGCCCCTGCGAGCCAGCCCATGTTCACCGCCTTGCAAGTTCACCCCTGGGCCTATCCCGCGCTCGAGGTGTTGCACATCGTCGGCATCGCGCTGCTGGTCGGGAATCTGGTGGCCTTGGAGCTGCGCGTGTTCGGCCGCGCCACCGACCTGCCCGCGCCGGCGCTGGCCCGCCTGAGCCTGTCCTTGGCAGCGACTGGCTTTGCGCTGGCCGCGGCTTCAGGCTTGCTGATGTTCGCCACGCAGCCGGCCGATTTACTCGCCAACCGCGCGTTCACACTCAAGATGCTGTTGCTGTTCGCCGCGGCCTGCAACGCCGCGTTCTTTCACGCGCGCGGCTCTTTGCAGCGGCTCGATCGCGTCGCGCGCCTGCTGATGGTGTCCTCCACCCTGATCTGGCTGGCCGTGATCGCCTGCGGCCGCTGGATTGCCTACCAGTGAAGGGCGTCGCCCCCGCACCCTTGATTCAGAAGGAGCTTGTTCATGCAACGTCGTCTTTTTGTCTTGTCCGCCCTGGGACTGCCTGGTCTGGCCGCCGCCCACCATGGCTGGAGCAGCTTTGATCCGGATCGCCCGATCTGGCTCGAGGGACGGGTCGCCCAGGTGCGCTGGCGCAATCCCCACGCCGAGTTGCAACTCGATGTGCCCGCCGGCCTGAAGCTGCCCGCCGATCTCGCATCGCGTGCCGTGCCGCCGCAGGTGGCCGCGGTCGACGGCAAGTCGCTGCTCGCGCGCGCCGTCGTGCCGACCCGCAAGGACCGGCGCTGGGAAATTGAATTGGCGCCGCTCACGCGCATGCAGGCCTGGAAGGTCGACCCCCTCGAGCCCGGCGCCGAGGTGGGCGTGCTGGGCTTCACCTTCAAGGATGAAAAGGGCGACGCGGTGCTGCGCGCCGAATACCTGTTTGTTGGGGGGCGGGTCTACGGCCTGCGTTCAAGCCCGGCCTGAGGAAGCTCGGACAGGCCAGTGGGCCGGTGCCCGACCCGCCTTATTGCGACAGTGCCGCGAAGGCGCGTGCGGTGATCTCGTCGACCGAGCCCATGCCGCTGATGGCGCGGTAGCGCGGTGCCGCAGCCGGATCGGACTTGGCCCAGTTGCCGTAGTAGTCGACCAGGGGGCGGGTCTGCGCGGAGTAGACCTCCAGGCGCTTCTTGACGGTTTCTTCCTTGTCGTCGTCGCGCTGGATCAGGGGCTCGCCCGTGACATCGTCGACCCCGGCCACCTTGGGCGGGTTGAACTTGACGTGGTAGGTGCGGCCCGAAGCCGGATGCGAGCGGCGGCCGCTCATACGCTCAATGATGGCGTCGAAGGGCACATCGATCTCGAGCACGTAATCGAGCTTCACACCGGCTTCGCGCATGGCGTCGGCCTGCGCGAGGGTGCGCGGGAAGCCGTCAAAGAGGCAGCCCTGGGCGCAATCGGGCTGGGTCAGGCGTTCCTTGACCAGGCCGATGATGATGTCGTCGCCGACCAGCGCGCCCGAATCCATCACCTTCTTGGCCGCCACGCCCAGCGGGGTGCCGGCCTTGACGGCCGCACGCAACATGTCACCGGTGGAGATCTGGGGGATGCCGTATTTCTGGCAAATGAAGGTGGCTTGGGTGCCTTTGCCCGCGCCAGGCGCGCCCAACAGGATGAGTCTCATGATTGTCCTCGGAATCGGTGTGTGCGGCCTGCCACCCTGGCCTTCGGCGTGTGCGCTTGCCGCGCATCTGCGGACGAGGATAGCACGCGTCCCTTGCGGGGAGATTCAGGCGCCGCGCTCGAAGATCGCCCGCACCCGGGCCAGGTCCTCGGGCGTGTCCACGCCGGGGCCCGGTGCCCGATCGGCCACATGCACCGCGATCCGGTGGCCATGCCACAGGGCGCGCAGTTGCTCGAGCGACTCGGTGTGTTCCAGCGGGGAGGCGGGCAGGGCGGGGAAGGTCTTGAGAAAACCCGCCCGGTACCCGTAGATGCCGATGTGACGCAGGGGCTGCGGCTGCGGCAGCCGGACGATGCCCTCGCTGCTCGCCCCATAGCCATCGCGCCACCAAGGAATGGGCGCGCGGCTGAAATACAGGGCCAGGCCCCGTACGTCGGTCACCACCTTGACCACATTGGGGTTGCGCACATCGGCCGGGTCGTCGATCGCGTGGGCGGCCGTGCTCATGCTCGCATCGGAGTGCTGCTGCAGCAAGGTGGCGACCGCGTCGATCAGGGCCGGATCGATCAAGGGCTCGTCCCCCTGCACATTCACCACCGTGTGGTCGTCGGGCAGTTGCAGCAGCTCGCAGGCCTGCGCGAGCCGGTCGCTGCCCGAAGGATGGTCGGCCCGCGTCATCACGCTGGGCACGCCATGCGCGTCGCAGGCCTGCGCGATCACCGCGCTGTCTGTGGCCACCACCACCTGCTGCGCGCCGCTCTGGCGCGCGCGCTCGGCCACCCGCACGACCATCGGTCGTCCGGCGATGTCGGCCAGGGGTTTGTCGGGCAGGCGCGTGGAGGCCAGCCGCGCCGGGATCAGGACCGTGAAGGCCATGGTCAGACCTGCGGCGTGCGCGCCGGCAGGTGCTCGAGTTCTTCGTCGCTCAGGGCCCGCGCTTCGTCTTCAAGCAGCACCGGGATGCCGTCCCGCACCGGGTAGGCCAGGCGCGCGCTGCGCGAGATCAGCTCCTGCCGTTCGCGGTCGTAATCCAGGGGGCCCTTGGTCACCGGGCACACCAGCAGTTCAAGCAGTTTCGCGTCCATCGTTCGATGATAGCTTCGCGGCCAGCAGGCGATCGAAGGCCGCCCAGAAGCCCGGCGCAATCTGCACGTGCAGCGGCACGGCCCAGGCCTGCGGCCGATGGCGCCAGAGCTTGACCGCGTCTTTCTCGGTGCACACCAGCGCCAGGTCCGCCGGCAGATCCAGCGGCGGCTGATCGAAGTCGTGGTGATCGGGCAGGGCGAGGGTGCGTGTGGGCAGGATACCGGCCGCCCGCAGCATGGCGAAAAAAGCTTCGGGCTGTGCAATGCCCGCCAACGCGACCACGCCCGGCTCACCGGCCGCCGAGAAATCCGCCAGCGGCCTGCGCGTGCCGTCGGCCCGAACCGCCTGCGGGGCCAGTCGGCGTGCAATGTCAAACCCCTCGATGCCCTTGACCTCGGCCGGTCGCAGCACCAGATCCGCTGCACGCGGCCAGGGCTCGCGCAAGGGACCTGCAGGCAGCAACCAGCCGTTGCCCGTGCCGCGCGCGTCGAACACGCAGATCTCGATGTCGCGCCCCAGGGGTGCGTGCTGCAGCCCGTCGTCACTCACCAGCACCTGCGTCTGCGGGTGCAGGGCCAGCAGCCGGCGAGCCGCCTGCACCCGGTGCGCGCCCACCACCACCGGCACCCGGCAGCGGCGTGCCACCAGCAGCGGTTCGTCGCCACTTCGGGCTGCGTCGGTTTCGTCGGGGCGCACCTCATGACAGTCGCCGTCATCGCGGCGCCCGTAGCCGCGCGAGATCACGCCGGGGCGCAGGCCCAGCGCCTGCAGGTGTTCCACCACCGCCACCACCACGGGTGTCTTGCCGGCACCGCCAGCCACCACATTGCCGACGACCACCACCGGCACGGGCAGGTGTTCGATCCGGCGCAGCCTCAGTTGGTAGAGGCTGCGATGCAGCGCCGCCAGCGCGCCATAGACCCACGACAGCGGCCACAGGCTCCAGGCCAGCGGGCCTCGCCGCTGCCACGCCTGCTGCAGGCTCACTGCGGCTTCCCGCCCGCCTGGCCCGAGGTCTGCGCGGCGAAGGTGATCTGGCCCAGCCCGGTGCGGCGGGCGGCCTCTAGTGCCGTCACCACCGACTGGTGGGGCGAGGTGGCATCCGCGCTGATGATCACCGTGATGTCCTTGGCGCCGCGCGTCGCGTCGGCCAGCGCGGCGGCGACCGCATCGACGCTGCGCCCGGGCAGCGCCACGCGGTTGATCACGTAGCGGCCGTCGGCGCTGATCGCCACGACAACTTCCTTGGGGTGGTCGCGCGCCGCTTGCGCATCGGCCACCGGCAATTGCAGCTGCAGTTCGGTGAACTTGCTGTAGGTGGTCGACAGCATCAGGAAAATCAGCACCACCAGCAGCACGTCGATGAACGGGATCAGGTTGATCTCGGGCTCATGCCGGGGGCGAGGGCGGAAGTTCATCGCAGGGGCCGCTCAGGTGCGCAGGGTGTTCAGGTGCCGCACGAAGCGTTCGCTGGCCAGCTCCATCGACAGCAGGTAACCGTCCACGCGAGCCCGGAAGTAGCGCCAGAACATCAAGGCCGGAATCGCCACGATCAGCCCGAAGGCGGTGTTGTACAGGGCGATCGAGATGCCGTGCGCCAGCTGCGCGGGATTGCCGCCGGTGGTGCCACCGGGCGCCTGCGAGCCGAAGATTTCGATCATGCCGATCACCGTACCCAAGAGGCGCAGCAGCGGCGCGGCCGATGCGATCGTGCCCAGCGCGCTCAGATAGCGCTCAAGGCGATGCGCCACCGCCCGACCGCTTGCCTCCATCACGGCGCGCAGCTGCGCTTCCGAGCTGCGCGGGTCACTGGCCAGCGCGCGCAGGCCGCTGGCCAGCACCTCGCCCAATGCGCAGTTTTGCTCGAGCTGGTTCACCACCTCAGGCGGCGGCAGCGCGTGGCGCGATACCGCCAGCGCTTCGTCCAGCAGCTGCGGCGGCACCACGCGCCGCGTGCGCAGGCTCAGAAAGCGTTCGATGATCAGTGCCAGAGCGGCAATGGAGCAGGCAATCAGGGGCCAGATGGGCCATCCAGCGGCTTGTATGATCGAAAACAAAGTGGCGTCTCCGGCGCGGTTGCGGTGCCCTGTCGAGGCAGGTTGGGCGGATTATCGACGACGGGCCCACCCCTGTAGGACGTTTTAATTCTCGGTCGGAAGAATCGCACAAATCCTGTGGATAACTTTGTGCAAAACAGGGGCCCGATGGCCCGCAAACCCGCACCAAATCGTCAACGTTACAAAACGGTCACATTTTGAGCAGAAAAAATGTGTTTGAAATCAACGGCTTGCAACGAAAAATCGACATTTCGGCCCATGATTACCAAATGATCACACTATCTGCGGGTTCTGTGGACTACCACAGCCCCGATCGCCCGCCAACCCGCATGAATCTTGATGTCTGAAGCTCGAAACCCAGCATTGGCGCGGCGTATCTGGCAAGTCGGGGCGCTGTGCCGCGCCGTTGCTGATGCGCTGGATGCGCGCTTCAACCCGGTCGCGGTACGCGGCGAACTCTCTGGCTTCTCGCGCGCCGCCAGCGGACATTGCTACTTCAGCCTGAAGGACGCCTCGGGCCAGATCCGCTGCGCCATGTTCCGCCGATCGGCCAGCCTGCTCGATTTCAGCCCGCGCGACGGCGACAGCGTCGAGGTCACCGGCCGGCTGGACGTCTACGACGCCCGGGGCGACCTGCAGCTGATCGTCGAGAGCCTGCAGCGCGCCGGCCAAGGCACGCTGTTCGAGCAGTTTCTGCGCCTGAAGGAGCGGCTCGAGGCGCAAGGTCTGTTCGACCCGGCGCGCAAGCGCAGCCTCGTGGCCATGCCGCGCGGCATCGGCCTGGTCACCTCGCGGGGCGCGGCCGCCTTGCACGATGTGGCCACCGCCTTGCGCCGTCGTCTGCCCCATGTCCCGGTGCTGTTGGCGCCGGCGGCGGTGCAGGGCGCACAGGCGCCGGCCGAACTGATCGCGGCCCTGCAATCGCTGTATGCGCGCGCGCAGGCGGGTCAGCTCGATGTCATCTTGCTGGTGCGAGGCGGTGGCTCGCTCGAAGACCTCTGGGCCTTCAACGACGAGGCCTTGGCCCATGCCATCGTGCGCAGTCCGGTGCCGGTGGTGTGCGGTGTGGGCCACGAAACCGACTTCACCATCGCCGACTTCTGCGCCGATCT
>CANGSD010000041.1 GCA_947455875.1 Comamonadaceae bacterium | reverse complement strand
GATTTGCAGCTCGGTGAACTGCTGGCGATGGCCCTGGCGTTTTTGATAGTGCTTACGACGGCGCATCTTGAAGATGCGAACCTTGTCGTGTTTGCCGTGCGCCACGACCGTGGCTTTGACAGTTGCACCGGACACCAGGGGCGTACCGACCTTCAAGCCGCTGCCGTCGCCGACAGCCAGCACTTGGTCGATCACGATCTCCTGGCCTACGTCCGCAGCAATCTGTTCTACTTTAATTTTTTCGCCGGAGGCAACGCGATACTGCTTGCCGCCGGTTTTTATGACCGCGTACATGAAAGACCTCTTGGGGTTGATCTCTCCCCGGACGGATTTCCGAGAGAGCCCAAGACTATAGCATAGTTAGTCATTACTCGCAAACCGGCGGCCCCTCGGGCGGCGCTCTCCCTATAATCTGGCCAATTCTGACCCGCCGCGCCACCCCGGGCCCCTCCTTGACCGATTCCGCCGCCTCCGCCGCCTCGACCCTCGCCTTGATTGCCGGCGACATGCGCGAGGTCGACGCCGTCATCGCCCAGCGGCTCGATTCGGGCGTCCCCCTGGTCGGTCAGGTCGCCCGCTACATCATTTCGGCCGGCGGCAAGCGGCTGCGGCCGGCCCTGTTGCTGCTGGTCTCCGGCGCCCTGGGCTACCAGGGGGCCCAGCGCTTCAACCTGGCGGCGGTCGTCGAATTCATCCACACCGCCACCTTGCTGCACGACGACGTGGTCGACGACTCCACCCTGCGCCGGGGCCGGGCCACCGCCAACGAGATGTTCGGCAATCCGGCCAGCGTGCTGGTGGGCGACTTCCTCTACTCGCGCGCCTTCCAGATGATGCTGGACGCGCGCGACATGCGCGTGATGGAAATCCTGGCCGAGGCCACCAACGTCATCGCCGAGGGCGAGGTGCTGCAGTTGATGAACATGCACGACGCCTCGCTGGACGAAGAAGGCTATCTGCGGGTGATTCGCTCCAAGACCGCCAAGCTGTTCGAGGCCTCGACGCGCCTGGCTGCCGTGCTGGCCGGCAGCCCGCCCGCCGTCGAACAGGCCTGCGCCGACTACGGCCAGGCCCTGGGCACGGCCTTTCAGGTGATCGACGACGTGCTCGACTACGACGGCGACGCCGCGGAGATGGGCAAGAACCTGGGCGATGACCTGCGCGAGGGCAAGTCCACGCTGCCGCTGATCGCCGCCATGGAGCGGGCGGCGCCGGCGCAGCGAGATCTGATCAGTGGCGCCATCGAGCAGGGCTCGGTGGACGCGCTCGACACCATCGTGGAGATCGTGCGCGAGACCGGTGCGCTGGAAGTGGCCCGCCGCGCCGCCGCTGCCGAGGCCCAGCGCGCCATTGATTGCCTGGCGCTGCTGCCTCGCAATGCCTACAGCGAGGGCCTGCTACAGCTGGCCTCGTCGCTGCTGGATCGGCGTCACTGAAAAGCCGCAAGCGGCCGCAGCCGCCGCGGCCCATCCAAGATCAGGAGTCCGCCTTGAAGCCCAGGGCGGTGACCAGACGACGGGCCATCTCAGAGTCCACCCCGAGGCGCCGAACGTGTTCGGCCGAGGTGCTCGATTCAATGTAGGCGGCCAGCGGTGTCACGAAATCGCGAATGTCCTGCTGGTTCATCGCTGCGCGAAGCGCCGTGTTCAGGCTGTCGCGGACCGCATCGGGAGTGCCTGCAGGCGCGAAGAATCCGAACCATTCACGCACCATCAGCTCGCCATAGCCCTGCTCGCGGTACGTGGCCACATCGGGGGTGTACGGCGAACGCTCCGGACCGGACGTGGCCAGGATGCGGATCTTGCCGCCCTTATGGTGCTGCACCCAGTCACCCAGCGGAGACGACATCCCTGCCAGTTGGCCGCCCAGCACCTGCGGAATGGCGGGGCCGGAGCCCGGGAAGGGCACGTTGGTGATCTGGAAGTTGCCCAGCATGGCCAAGCGGCCTGCCAGCAAATGCGGCATCGAACCCGCAGCCGGGTTGCCGATGCTGGCCTTGCCCGGGTTGGCGCGGGCCCAGTCGATGAAGTCCTTGAGGTTCTTCACGGATTCCGGAACCGCGGGGCCCACCACGAAGGCATGGTCGGTCGAGTGGCCCATGCCGATGGGGGCGACATCGGACTGCGCGTAATTGAGTTTGGAATACGAGTGCGGATAAATCGTCAGCATCGACGCCGGCGAATACAGAATGTGCGCGCCATCAGCGGCAGCGCCCTTGAGTGTCATCACCCCCAGTTGCCCGCCAGCGCCCGGCTTGTTATCGATCACCACGGTGTTGGCATAGGTGCCACGCAGTTTGTCGCCGATGCGCCGAGCGAAAGCGTCCGTGGTGCCGCCCGGGGGGAATCCCACGATGATGCGCAGCGTCTCGACGCGGCTTTGGGCGAGACTGGGCAGGTTGCCCAGGCCGAGCAAACCGGCTGCGGCAGCGCCCTGGATCAATTGGCGGCGGGTGGTCATGGATCGATACTCCTGAATCTGGATATGTAGAAAAGATTAGCAAGGCGGTTTGTAACTGCCGTGGCGGCTCACGCCCTACAGGGATTCCACCAGTTTCCGCACACGTTCGAATCAAGCGGCTTTCAGTGCTTTTTCGCGCCAGTTCAAGGCCACCAAGGCCACCAGCCCGCTGACGATCAACCAGAACGACACCAGGATGGCCTTCTGGCTGATGGCGTAGGTGATGCTCGAATAGGTCAGCCAGGCACAGGCGCCGGCAAACACCAAGGGCAAGACCGGGTACAGCGGCACCTTGAACGGGCGCTCGGTTTGTCCGTCGGTGTAGCGCAGCCAAAACACCGCCAAGCTCACCAGGAACAAAAAGCCCCAGAACACTGGCGCGGTGAATTCAACCATCGCCGAAAACCCATCGGCCTCCTGCGTGCCCAACACGACCAGGGCCACGCTGATCAGGCCCTGCATCCAGTAACCCGCCTTGGGGTTGCCGCTATCGACCTGCCACTGCCCCAGCAGCCGCAAGCTGCCCCAGTCACGCCCCAAGGCGAAATTGGTCCGGGCGCCCACGATCATGGTGGCGTTGATGCTGGTCAAGGCCGCAATCGCCACAAACAGACCCAGCGCCTTATGGGCCCAGGGGCCAAACGCCAGCGCCATCAGATCGGAGGCGGCCGTCTTGCTTTGGCTCAGGCCCTGCAGGCCAAGGCCCAGCAACAGCGCCAGGTTCACCAGCAGATAAATCAGCGTCAACACCGCCATGCTGGCCACGATGACCCAGGCCATGGTGCGCGGCCCACCGCGCACCTCGGCCGACACATAGGCCGACTCATTCCAGCCGCCAAAGGTCAGCAAGACGAACACCAGGCACAGACCCCATTGCGCCGGGGCGGGGGCCTTCACAAACCATTCCACTGCGGCCGACGGGCCCGCATCCACTGTCAAACCCGCGACCACCACGGCCGCCAGGCCCAAGACCTCCAGGCCGGTCAGCCACGTCTGCAATCGAGACGAGGCGTCCAGACCCAGCAGGTTGACGGCCGTCAAGCCGACCACCACGATCAGCGCCCACCAGGCGCTCGAATACTCGCCCAGCCGCAGCAGCGAGCTCATGTAATCGCCAAACACGAACGCCAGCAAGGCGATGCAGCCGGTGTTGATCACGGTCGCCTTGGCCCAGGCATACATGAACGCGAGGTTGCGGCCAAAGGCCCGCTGCAGGAAGTGATAGTCACCCCCGGCGCTGGGATAGGCGGTGCACAGCTCGGCGTAGCACAGGGCGCCGGCCATGGAAATCAGCGCGCCGGCCAGCCACAACACCAAGGCCCAGCCGGCATCGCCGCTGATCCCCGCCACCAGCGAGGGCGTCTTGAAAATACCCGCGCCCACCACGATGCCCACAATCAGCATCACGGCAGCGAACGGGTGCAACAAACGACGCGGCTGCGCCGCCTGCGTGTCAGGGAGGCTCATGGGCAAAGGGTCCTGAAGCGGGAGGGGAGGTCAGAGCTTGCGGGCCTGCACAGGGGTCATGAGCCCGCCCGTGGAGGTGATGGTGCCCGTGATCTGCGATCCCGAGACCTTGCCGCTGAAGTTGTGGACCTGCCGGTCCGGCGTGATGAATTGGAAGGTCAGGTCTTCACCCAGCAGCTTGGCGCCCAGCAGGGGCTGGTGGGTGCTGCCACGCGTGAGATTGCCGCCGACTTTTTGCAAGACCTGCTGGAAGCTCAGCCGAACCGGCCCGCCCTCCATACCGGTCATCCGCCATTCGCCGTCGACCGAGGCGGGCACTACCCACAAATAGCCCCGGGAACTTTCATGGGCCATGGTCTCTTCGGGCTCCCAATCGCCCATGGTGAAGGCATGCGACACCACGCGAGTGCCCGGCTTCATGCGCAGGATGATGGGGCGCAAACGCAAGTTCAGGTCGGGCAACAGGTACAGGGTGACGACCGTGGCCGATGAGAAATCTTCCTTGAAGATGTCGCCGGTGATGATGCGCACCTTGTCGCTCACGCCGGCTTCCTTGACCATGCGTCGGGCGTAATCAGCCATCTGCGGGTTGAACTCAATGCCCACCGACTGCGCGCCGAATTCCTTGGCGGCCGTGATGGCGATGATGCCGTCGCCAGCGCCCAGGTCGAACAAGCGGTCGTTGGAAGTCACCTTCGCAGCGGTCAGCATCTTGTCGATCAGGCCCTTGGGGGTGGGGATCCAGATCACATCCTTGCCCATCTGGCCGCGCTCGGGCACGTAGGGTTTTTCAGCGGCAGCGGGGTTGGCCCAGGCCTGCGCAGTGACCGCGCACAAGCCCGCCAGAACAAAGGGGCGAATCCATGAAAGCTGAATCATCTTGTTTTCTCGTGAGTGAAGAAGGGACAGGTTGCCCCGACACAAGCGTAGTCGGTCCCACTCTTGAGCAGGCTTCCCCGAGCGGAATAACCTTACACCGACCCCCCTAGAAAAAACCCTGATTCGCCAGTGGCGTTCATGCGGGAAGACCCGATGGCGCCGCGGGAGGCGCTGTGCACTCTGCTATAACCTTTTCATCCTGATGGGGGGTAAGCCCGATGAGTACGAATCTCTCAGCGTACGCCGATGGTATGCAAGCAGTCCTCACCGCCAAGGGCATGCTGCAGCCGACAGACCTTGAAGACTTTCACCACAAGGTCACTGAAGAGTGGCTGCCCCGAAATGGCGCGCGGCTTTGTGCGCGTGCTTGGGTTGATCCGGCATTCAAGGCCGAGCTGCTCAGGGATGGGAAAGCAGCGGCCGCAGGCATGGGCCTTCCCATGCCGGAACACCACCGCAGTCTGGTGGTTTTGGAAAACACAGCTGAGCTGCAGAACGTGATCTGCTGCACCCTGTGTTCGTGCACTGCCTTCACGATCATTGGGATGGCGCCGGGTTGGTACAAAGACTTGGAATACCGCGCCCGCGTAGTGCGCGAAGCCCGCACCGTTTTGCGCGAAATGGGCCTTGATCTGCCTTCCTCCGTCCGCATTCGCGTATGGGACACCACCACCGACACCCGATACATGGTGCTGCCCTATCAACCACCGCACACCCAGGGCTGGAGCGCGCAAGCGCTGGAAGCCTTGATCACCAAAGAATCGATGATTGGAGTGGCGCGGCTCGAAGCGCCTTATTCAGCAGGGGCCTGACCATGGACGGATTTCACGACCTCGGTGGCCGACAAGGCTTTGGGCCCGTAGTTCGCCAGGGCCACACCGACCCCTTCCACGGCGAGGCCGAGATCCGCATTGCGGCCATGTGGGTGCGGATGCTGCGTCATGGCATCTACAACATGGACGAGTACCGCCATGCCATTGAGCGCATGGAGCCCAGGCACTACGTGAGCGCGTCATATTACGGACGCACCTTTACAGCTGTAGCAAGTCTGTGCGTAGAGCGCGGCGTGTTCAGTGCGGCTGAACTGTCGGCAGCGGTCGGCTCAGAGGTGCCACTTTCACGGCCCAGTCGAGAGGGCCGCGTGGGCGAAGAGAAACTGCCCGAGATCAGCGTGGGCGATCGCGTCCGGGTGAAGGATGACTTCGTTCCAGGGCATATCCGCATGCCGGGCTACATACGCGGCAAGGAAGGCGTGGTGGTGGGTGTATCTCCGCCCTACCCATACCCTGATGCACACGGCCATGGCCTTGAGTCAGCTTGGCATCGCACCTTCGATGTGCGCTTCTCCTCGCGCCACTTGTGGCCCGATGGATCCGAGGAAGCCGATGTGCAGGTGGGCGTGTTTCATGGCTACCTGGTGAACGTGGCATGAGCGCGGCACTTGACGCAGAAGACGCAGCGGCCAACTATTCGGGCGTATGGGGCCACCGCATCGGCTTCGGCCGCTCACCGGTCTTGCTGGTTGTGGACTTCGTGCGGGCTTACACCGAAATCGACTCGCCGCTGTATGCGCAAGGCGTCGCACCTGCCGTGGAGGCCACCCGTAGCCTGCTGAGCGTGTGCCGAAAGCTCGGGTTACCGGTCGTACACACCAAGGTGGCTCACACTGCGCCGGGCTTTGATGACGGCGGCACCTGGGTGCGCAAGGCACCCGTGCTGAAGTGCTTTTCGGAACAGCGGCTAGCGCAGGTCTGCGAGGGGGTCGAGCCCATCGACACAGAAGTCGTCATCGTCAAGCAGTACGCCAGCGCCTTCTTCGGCACGAGCCTTTCTTCTTTACTGCTGTCGCGCGGCATTGACACGATCATTCTGACCGGGTGCACCACCAGCGGATGCATTCGGGCGACCGCTGTGGACGGCGTTCAGCATGGATTTCGTGTCATCGTGCCACGCGAGTGCGTGGGTGACCGCCACCCCGCACCTCATGCTTCCAATCTGTTCGACATCGACAGCAAGTACGGCGATGTGATGTCACAGGTGGATGTCGTGGCGCATCTCAGTGGTGGGATCGCCGGCAATACGCATGTGCCTCCGGAGGCGGCAGCGATGAAGGTGGCGAGTGCGGTGAAGCCCTGAGTGCCCAGTGTAGGGCGCGACTACCGTTGCTCTGCCTAGTTGAGAGAATGAGCCATGAAGATTCGAATCTCGATCAAGTCAAAAGCCCTTTTTTTGCTTGGGTGCGGAATCGCCTTGCTAGCCCACGCAGAGGAGCCTTGCGTTCAGTTGCCTCCATCGCTGCAAGGCACGACTGTCGCCAACATCGGCAAGGCCTCAGAGCTGCAAGCAATCGATGACCAACTCGAGACTTACTTGAGGCGCTGCATGGTGGATGTCAAGCCGCAAAACAACAAGGCCGTTTGCAGCAACGCAAGACTTGCGGCAGAACAGGCGTTACGGGTCATTGGGCGCATCGATACAGCCGGCAGGCACAACCCAGTACTGGCAGATGCAAGACTTAAATCCTATAAGACAGCAACAGCGCTGCTCGACCGTTCGAAAAAGTTGGTGGCGGATCGCATCTGTTTGCAATAGCCCTCGCAAGGCGGCTGCTACAATGCGCGGCTTAGCCCTGCACCAAATACCCAGGGCTCGGCGGGGTGTAGCTTAGCCTGGTAGAGCGCTACGTTCGGGACGTAGAGGCCGGAGGTTCGAATCCTCTCACCCCGACCAAATTTTCTCTTGATGAGATCAAGCACTCACGGGGTCACCCTCGGAGTGCTTTTTTCTTCTCCCAACGCCTTGTCCATCGCCTGTCCAACCGGAGAGGTTCAGGGCTTTTTCACCCCGATCCGCGACAACACCAACTCGCCTCCGGTCAAACTGCCGTACTCCCACGGCTGCTGTTTGCCTCCCGTGGCCTGCATGACTTTCTCTCTAACCCGGCGCAGCACCACGCCGATGTCAAAGGGGTCAGCCAAGTGTGCCAACAGGGCCTGGGTGAATGGAGAGTTTTTGGCACCGACACCGTCTTCAGCCGTCTGTCCGTCCTTGGTGGCGTAGGCTATGAGAGTCCCCTCTGACGCATTGATCGGCGCAAGCCCCTTGCTTGCACCGCGCACCCCCGCAGCGACGATGGGGTTATCCCGACAGGCATCCAAGAAAACCAACTTCGTCTTTCCCGGTAGGTACTGCTCCACCACCTGCGTCAGAGAGACCGCCTGGAGCGTCGCCTGCGAAGGATCGTTGAGGCTCATGTCCACAGGAATCATGTAATTGACCCCTTGAACCTGCATGCCGTGGCCGGCGTAGAACAGCAGTGTCAGGTCTGCCTTTGACGCGGTGCGAGTGAACTCAGACAGGCCCTTGACCATCTGTTCCCGGTTCGTGTTGCTCAACTCGGTGACCCTGAAGCCCAGTGCACGCAACTTGGCAGACATCG
>CANGSD010000040.1 GCA_947455875.1 Comamonadaceae bacterium | reverse complement strand
TGCTCGATACCGACCTGACCGGTGGCACCGAGGCCCACCAGCGCGTGGTAAATGCCCCAGACCGTGCCGAGCAGGCCGACAAAGGGCGCGATGGAGCCGACGGTGGCCAGGAGCACCTGGCCGAACTGCAGGCGGTCCGTGGCCTGGTGCAGCGCCTCGCGCAGGCCGCGCGTGAGTTGTTGGCCGCGCTCGCCGGCGGCGGCCAGCACGCCCTCGGGGGCGGGGCGGGTGGCCTCCAGCAAGGGCAGCACCAGCGCCTCGCGGTCGAGAGCCGCCAACAGATCACGGGCGTTGTCGACGGAGCCGGCCTGCCAGAAGGCGGCGGTGCCGCGCACCACATCGGCGGCGGCGCGACGCAGGAACCAGGCCTTCCAGAGAATGACCACCCAACTGCACACGGACATCAGCAGCAGCAGCAGTGCCACGGCACGGGTGATGGCGTCGCCTTGTTGCAGCATGTCCATCATGGGTTGCGGCCCTCTGAAAAGCGATCAGCCCTGGCGCAGGCCCAGCACATCGAACATGTCGAACAGGCCGGACTTCTTGTCGGCCAGGAAACGCACGGCCCGCAGGCTGCCCTGGGCATAGGTGGCGCGACTGGCGGACTTGTGCGTGATCTCGATGCGCTCGCCGGTGCCGGCAAACAGCACGGTGTGGTCGCCCACGATGTCGCCGCCGCGGATGGTGGAGAAACCGATGGTGGACGGATCGCGCTCGCCGGTGACGCCCTCGCGGGCATAGACCGCGCAGGACTTGAGGTCGCGGCCGATGGCCTCGGCGATGACCTCACCCATCTTGAGGGCCGTGCCCGAAGGCGCATCCACCTTGTGACGGTGATGGGCTTCGATGATCTCGATGTCGTAGCCGGTGGACAGGGCCTGAGCCGCCATCTGCAGCAGCTTGAGGGTGACGTTGACGCCCACGCTCATATTGGGGGCCATCACGATGGCGATGTCGCGTGCAGCCTCCGTAATGGCCTGCTTCTGGCTGTCGGAGAAACCGGTGGTGCCGATGATGAGATTGACGCCATGCGCGCGGCAGGCGGCCAGGTGGGCCAGGGTGCCTTCGGGACGCGTGAAGTCAATCAAGACGTGGGCCCCGGCCAGGCCCTGGGCCAGGTCGGCGGTGACGGGCACGCCGCTGGCATGTCCGAGGAAGGCGCTGGCGTCGTTGCCGATGGCGGGGCTGCTGGCGACGTCGAGGGCGCCCGCCAGGGCGCAATCGGGGGCGGCGCGCAGCGCCTCGATCAGCATGTGGCCCATGCGACCCGACGCACCCGCGACGGCGACGCGGTGGGAAGGCGTAGAGGCGGAGGAAGACATGCGGTCAGCGCGCCGGGGGCTCAAGGGGCGGGTAAACGGTAGTGGGTGGCACGGCCACCGGGGCAGCGGCGGCTGGCGTGGACGGCGCGGGGAAGCGCTCGAGCTGGGCCGGGGTCGCCTCCATCGGCGGCAGCACGCGCTTGCCCTTGCGCGAAGCCACATCCAGGGAGGCCACGAATTCGGCCTCGGTGGGCATGGTGTCGCCCTCGAAGCGCTCGAGCGTGTTGCCCTTGAAGAACACGGTCAGACGATAGGACTGGGGCTCGACGCCCTGACGACGCAGGGTAAAGACATAGTCCCAGCGGTCGGCGTGGAAGACGCTGGCCAGCAGGGGCGTGCCCAGAACATCGCGCACCTGCTGGCGCGTGAGGCCCGGCTGCAGGTAGGCCATCTGCTCGCGGGAGACGAAGTTGCCCTGCACCACTTGGATCTGAAAGGGCTTGACGATGCCGGCGATGCGCTGGCTGGCACCATCGAAGCTGCTGCATCCGGCCAGCACGGCGCAGGCGGTCAGGCCCAGAGCGAGCCGGCGCAGGCAATAGACGGAATCGGGCATCAGATAACAGCGGCGTTTATGATCGATTGATTGTAGCGGCCGCCCCAGAGGCGGCGCCCCCGGCTTCCCACCATGGCGAACATCGAAGAACTCAAGAGCACAGGCCTGAAGGCCACCATGCCGCGGCTGAAGATCCTGGACGTGTTCCAGAAAGGGGCGCAGCGGCACATGACCGCCGAGGACGTGTTCCGCGTGCTGTTGGACGAGCGCTCAGACATTGGCCTAGCCACCGTCTACCGGGTGCTGACGCAGTTCGAGCAGGCCGGCATCCTGGTTCGCAGCCATTTCGAGAGCGACAAGGCGGTCTACGAGCTCAATGAGGGCCAGCACCACGACCATCTGGTGTGCCTGGACTGCGGCCGGGTCGAGGAGTTCTACGACGCCGAGATCGAAAAGCGCCAACACGATGTGGCGCGGGCCAAGGGCTTTGACATCGCCGATCACGCCCTGAGCCTGTACGCGCATTGCACCAAGGGCGAGTGCCCCCACCGGCCGCCGGGTAGAGGCTAGCCTTCGTTCTCCATCGCGCGGCGATGCCGCTCGACGAACTCCTGGTAGGTGTCAACCCCGCGCAGCTGCAAGATGGTGTTGCGCACGGCCGCCTCGACCAGCACGGCGATGTTGCGGCCCGCCACCACCTGAATCACGGCCTTGCGTATGGGCACACCCAGCACGTCTTGCGTGAGCGGCTCGTAGGGCAGGCGCTCGTAATCGCGCTCGAGCGTCTCGCGGCGCACCAGATGCACGATCAGCTTCAGGCGCATCTTGCGACGCACCGCGGTCTCACCAAAGATGGCGCGGATATCGAGCAGACCGATGCCGCGCACCTCCAGCAGGTTCTGCAGCAGCTCGGGGCAGCGGCCCTCGATGGTGGTCTGGTTGATGCGATACAGGTCGACCGCGTCATCGGCCACCAGACCGTTGCCGCGAGAGATCAGCTCCAGGCCCAGCTCGCTCTTGCCCAGGCCCGATTCACCGGTGATCAACACGCCCAGGCCCAGGATGTCCATGAACACGCCGTGCATGGAGGTGCGTTCGGCAAAGTGCTTGGACAGGTAGGCGCGCAGCACGTCGATGACAAAGGCCGACGATTCGCCGGTGGCGAACATGGGGATCTGGGCGCGCTCGCACATGGCCACCAGCGCGTGGGGCGCGACCTGGCTGTCGGCCAGCACGAGCACCGGGGGCTCCAGGGTGACGATGCGCGAGATACGGCGGGCGCAGTCGTCTGCGGTGGCGTTGGTCAGGTAGGCGATCTCGCGCTCGCCCAGGATCTGCACCCGATAGGGGTGGATGTAATTGAGGTAGCCCACCAGGTCGGCGCCCGAGCGCGCGGCGCGCACGGCCACTTCGTCGAAGCGCCGCTCGGAGGCACCGAGACCGGCCACCCACTCCCACTTGAGCTGCGCGCGATGGTCCTCGAACAGGACGTCGGCGCTGATAACGGTGGGTTTCACGGGTGGGGCGCCGGGCGGCTCAAGCCGGCTGCGCGGACTGCCAGCCCGCGATCAGGGCATGCAGATCTTGGGCGCTGGGGCTGGACTTCATACGCTCACGCAGCGGCGCGTCACTGAGCAGCTCGGCGATCTCGGAGAGGATTTCCAGGTGCTTTTGCGTGGCCGCCTCGGGCACCAGCAGGAAGATCAGCAAGCCCACCGGCTGTTCGTCGGGCGCATCAAATCCGATGGGCTGAGCCAACTGGAACAGGGCGGCCATGGGCGCCTTCAGGCCCTTGATGCGGCCGTGCGGAATGGCAACGCCGTGACCCAGGCCCGTGGAGCCCAGACGCTCGCGGGCGAAGAGGCTGTCGGTAATGAGGGCCCGGGACAGACCGTGCAGGTTCTCGAACAGCAAGCCGGCTTCTTCGAACGCCCGCTTCTTGCTCGTGGCGTCGACGCTCACAAGCACCTGGGCGGCGGGCAGGATGGACGCGAGGCGGTTCATGGTTGGGGACTGGATTATGCACCCCGACCCGGCCCGCCCGCGGCCGGTCCTACATCAAGCGCTTGGGCGTTTCGTGAGAGTGCTCCTGCAGCCGGGTCTTGTGGCGGCCCACCTGGCGATCGAGCTTGTCGACAAGATCATCCAGGGCGGCGTAGAGATCGGCATGCGAGCTCTCGGCGAACAGGTCATTGCCCTTGACGTGGATCATGCATTCGGCTCGCTGGCGTCGCTCTTTTTCCTTCTGCTTTTCCACCGTCAGGAGCACCCGGATGTCGACCACCTGGTCGAAGTGGCGGGTGATCCGGTCTAGTTTGGTGGCGACGTAGTCGCGCAAAGCGGGGGTGACTTCCAGGTGATGGCCGCTGATCGTCAGGTTCATGAGGAGGGTCTCCTGTGGGGCGCCGAGGGAATTCGACCGCCTGGCGGCGGTCGAAGGGAATCACACGTCGACTTCACTATGCGCGCCCCTGCGTTGAATTGCAACGAGTTTCCAGACAGGAGGTCCAAACGCTTACCAGGACCGGGGCTTGGGGGGCGCAGCAGCCTTGTCACCGGGCAGAGCAAGTTGAGGGGGACGACTCAGGAAAGGCCAGGCACGCCCCCCACGCCGACGACTTGGAGGTGCGGGATCGGCCACGGGACTCGGCCGGGGCGGTCGCCACGAAGCGGATGTGGGACGGGCCTGGGTCGCGAGGTGGATCATGGGCAGGACTCCTGGGGTCCGATCACTGTAGGCAGAGGGTCTCATCCGCCGCGTCGGAAAGTTCGGGACGGGTCTGTAGGCGGTTGCCCTACTATTGCCGGGAAGCCTCTGCCCCCGCACTCGCCCTTTCATGCCGTCCGACACCCCCCAACCGATGTCGCACCACGACAGCCGACACACCGCCTCGCTGGTGCTGATGGGGGGCGGTGCCCGCACCGCCTACCAGGTGGGCGCGCTGCGGGGCATCGCGGCGCTGCTGCGACTGCAGCGGCCCAGTGGGCAGGCGCCCTTTCCCTTTCAGGTGCTGGTGGGCACCTCGGCGGGCGCGCTGAACACCGCCTTCCTGGCCAGCAAGGCCACCGCCGGCATGGACGCGATCGACCACCTGGCCGAGTTCTGGGGCGGCTTGCGCAGCGAGGCCGTGTTCCGGCTGGAGCTGCCCCTGTGGGTGCGCGTCTCGCGCCTGGCGGCCGCGATGCGCCTGTGGGTGCAGGCGCGGCGCCATGGCGCGCTGCTGGACACCATGCCCCTGGTCAGCACCCTGCACCGCCAGATTTCGCTGGAGGGCATCGAGCGCTCGCTGCAACAGGGGGCGATCGAGGCGGTGGCGGTGACCGCCTCGAGCTACACCACGGGGGTGCACTGGACGTTTTGCCATATGGCAGATGGCGCGCGGCATCCGACCTGGAACCGGGCCGGGCGCCGCGCCGAGTTTCAGCCGCTGACCATCGAGCACCTGATGGCGTCGAGCGCACTGCCCTTTCTGTTTCCTGCGACCCCGCTGTGGGTGGATGGGCGGCGCGAATACTTCGGCGACGGCTCGATGCGCCAGGTCTCGCCCTTGGCACCGGCCGTGCATTTGGGGGCGAGTCGAGTGCTGGTGATCGGCGTGGGCCAGCCCGAACGCGCGGGCTTGACCCAGGACGCGGTCGCCGGCGAGCCGCAAATGGGAGCGATCGCCGGTCACGCACTGGCCAGCGTCTTTCACGACACGGTGCAGGCCGATGTGGAACACGCCCAGCGCGTGACCCACACCCTGCGCCAGGTGCCGCGCGAGGTGGGCGCGCTGCTGCCGTATCGGCCGATCGACGTGCTGCTGATGCAACCGAGTCAGTCGCTCGACGCGCTGGCCCAGACGCATATGGACTCGCTGTCGGTGCCGGTGCGGCGCGCACTGGGCGGACTGGGGGCGCTGCATTCAGGCGGGTCGCTGGCCAGCTACCTGCTGTTCGAGCCCGCGTTTGTGCGCGCCCTCATGGCCCTGGGCGAGCAAGACGCCTATGCGCGCAAAAGCGAGCTGCTGTCGTTTTTCGAGAACAGCGCGCCGGCACAGGCACGCTGATGCCTGGGGCCTGTCATCTGAGCGCGGCATAATCGGCGCTGTCGAAACACCGGAGGCCTTTGCCTTGGAAACCTACCCGAGTCGGTAGCTTTCGACGCCCCGTGACCGCGGCGTTGAAAGCAGCCCCTGCCCCAACGCCCTACCCCCCTGTCACGGAGTGAGCCATGCTCAATATCTTCACGCTCGTCAACGGGCGCCTGTTCCAGGAAGAAATCGAGTCCCTCGAAGAACTCTCGAAGTTCCAGCCTATTTGGGTGGACCTCGAATCGCCCACGCTGGAAGAAAAGCGCTGGGTCAAGCAGTACTTCGGTCTGTCCATCCCCGAGGATGCGATGGACGAGGACATCGAGGAATCCGCGCGCTTCTACGAAGAAGACAACGGCGACCTGCATATCCGCAGCGACTTTCTGATCGCCGACGAAGATGCGCCGCGCACGGTGCGCGTGGCCTTCATCCTGAACCTGATGAACGACGCGCTCAAAAGCAAGGGCGTGCTGTTTTCCATCCACGACGAAGACGTGCCGGTGTTTCGGCTGCTGCGCCTGCGCGCGCGCCGCGCACCCGGCCTGATCGAGGATGCGAAAGAAGTGCTTCTGAAGCTGTTCGACGCCGACGCCGAGTATTCGGCCGACACGCTCGAAGGCATCTACGACGAACTGGAAAAAGTGAGCAAGCAGGTGCTGTCGGACGAAGTGACCGACACCCTGGCCGGCGAGGTGCTGGGGGCGATTGCCCGCCAGGAAGACTTGAACGGGCGCATCCGCCGCAACGTGATGGACACGCGCCGCGCCGTGAGCTTCATGATGCGAAGCCGAATGCTGTCGGCCGAGCAATTCGAAGAAGCGCGCCAGATCCTGCGTGACATCGAATCACTGGACAACCACACGGCCTTCCTGTTTGACAAGATCAACTTCCTGATGGATGCGACGGTCGGTTTCATCAACATCAACCAGAACAAGATCATCAAGATCTTCTCGGTGGCCAGCGTGGCGCTGCTGCCGCCCACGCTGGTGGCCAGCCTGTACGGCATGAACTTCAAGTACATGCCTGAACTGGAGTGGTCCGTTGGCTACCCCTTCGCCCTGGCCCTGATGGTGGCCAGCGCGCTGGTGCCGATGTGGTACTTCAGGAAGCGCGGCTGGCTTCGGTAGCCCCCAGGTCGACGCCCTCGGTCTTGCGCCCGAACCAGCTCGCATAGAGCACGGGCAACACCACCAACGTGAGCAAGGTGGCGGTGACCAGGCCACCAATCACCACGATGGCCAGCGGACGCTGGGTCTCGGCGCCGATGTCCTGCGACAAGGCCATGGGCAGCAGCCCCAGCGCCGCCAGCAAGGCCGTCATGAGCACCGTGCGCAGGCGCTGCATCGAGCCCTCGATCACAGCCTCCATCACGCCCATGCCCCTGGATTGCAGCTGCTGGTAGCCCGAGAGCATCACCACGCCATTGAGCACCGCCTGGCCGGACAGCGCGATAAAGCCGATGGCGGCCGACACCGACAGCGGAATGCCGAACATCCACAGCGCGACGAAGCCCCCGATCAAGGCCAGGGGCACGTTGACCAGGATCAGGACGGCGAGCTTGAGCGACTGGAAGGCGTCAAACAGCAACACGAAGATCAGGAGCAGCGAGATCGGCACCACCAAGGACAAGCGCTTCATCGCCCGCTCCTGGTTCTCGAACTCGCCCGACCACATGACCTCATAACCCGCGGGCAGCTTGACCGCGGCGTTGACGCGCGACTTCATGTCCGCCACGACCGAGCCCATGTCGCGGTCCTTGATGAAGATGCCGATGGCCATGGTGCGACGCCCGCTTTCACGCGCGATGTTCATCGCACCACTGACCTCGCGGATGTCAGCGACGCTGCCCAATTGCGCGTAGCCACCATCCGGGGTGGGGATCAGGGTCTGGGGCAATGCGGCGAGCAAGCGGCGCTCAGGCGGCAGTCGCACCGCCACTGAGAACTTGCGCTCGCCCTCCCAAATCTGGGTCGCGGCCTTGCCGCCTAACGCCGCCTCGACCACATCCTGAATGTCCTGAACGTTCAGGCCCAGACGCGCCGCGCGCGCGCGGTCGATCTCGATGGCGACTTGGGGCAGGTCGCCAAAGCGGTTGATCTCGGAGCGGTACACACCCGACACCTGCCGGATCTCGCGCTCGATCGCCTGGGTGATCTCCTTGAGCTGTGCCAGGTCTTGGCCATTGACCTTGATCACGATCTGGCCGTCGATTTGAGAAATCGACTCCAGCACGTTGTCTCGAATGGGCTGCGAGAAGACCGGCTGCATCCCTGGAATCGCCGACACCACGGCGTCCATTTCGTTCAGCAATTGCTCTCGGGTCAGACCTTTGCGCCATTCCTCCTGCGGTTTGACGTCGACGAACACCTCGGCCATGCTGATGGTCTTGGGGTCGGTTCCGTCCTCGGGCTGGCCCGCCTTGGACACCGCGGTGCGTACCTCGGGGATCGTGCGCAAGGCCTTGCGCACATCACGCAGCACCCGGGAGGCCTCTTCGTTGGAGATGCTCGAGGG
>CANGSD010000039.1 GCA_947455875.1 Comamonadaceae bacterium | reverse complement strand
TTGGGCCTGCCAATTCGCCGGCATCGTGATGACGCCCTTGAACTGGCGCGCCAAGCCCGATGAAGTGGATTACTGCCTCCTCGACGCGCACGCCCGCGCCATCGTCTGGGAACCCATCACCGACGCTGCGGTGGCCGCCAGTACCGAGGCGCAGCGGCTCGCACGCATCGTCATGGATGGCGCATCGCCTGGCGACGCCTCGGTTCACCGCTTTGATCACTGGATGGCGCAGGCGCACGAGCCCGTGCCGCTCGCCGGTGCGGACGACGGATCGCTGATGCTCTATACCAGTGGTACCACCGGCAAGCCCAAAGGCGTGCCACGTCGCCATCGCGCCGAGCGTGCCGCCGCCCTGGCCCATGTGGCACAGAACCGCTATGCGGTCGGGGAATGCACGCTGGGCGTGATGCCGCTGTATCACACGATGGGCGTGCGGTCGCTGTTGGCGATTGCCCTGATCGACGGCCGCTTTGTCTGCATGCCGCGCTTTGACGCCCAGCGCGCCCTGCAACTGATACGCGATCAGGCGGTGAGCCACTTGTATCTGGTGCCGACCCTGTACCACGACCTGTTGTCTCACCCGGATTTCAAGCGCAGTGATGTCGCCAGCGTGCGCAAGCTTGGCTTTGCGGGTGCCCCCATGCATGACGCCCTGCTGCAGCGGCTGCAGGCCGCCTTTGCGCCCGAGCTCTTTGTCAACCATTACGGCAGCTCCGAGATCTATACCTTCTCGATCAACCAGCAGGCCACGCTCAAGCCAGGCTCGGCCGGCCGGGCGGGCTTCAACACCCGATTGCGCGTCGTCGCGCTGAATCAGCACAACCCCGACGCCGTGACCGACCCGATGCAAGAGGGCCAGATCATCGCGGAGCTCAGTAGCGACGAGGCCTTCGAGGGCTACCACCGTCGCCCCGATGCAGATGCCAAGAGCCTGCATGCGGGCTGGTACTTCACCGGAGATACCGGCTACGTCGATGCGGACGGCGATCTGTTCGTCACAGGTCGTGTCGACGACATGATCATCAGCGGCGGCGAAAACATCTCGCCAGTGGACATCGAATCGGTGCTCTCGCTGCACCCCGAGGTCGACGAGGTGGCGGTGGCGGGCCTGCAGGACGAGCGCTGGGGCCAAAAGGTGGTGGCCTTTGTCAAGGCGCACGGACCCGTCGATGCCCAGAGCCTGGATGCGCACTGCCGCCGCAGTGACCTGGTCAATTTCAAGCGCCCGCGTGACTACGTGTTCGTGCGCGAGATCCCCAAGAGCCCGGTGGGCAAGGTCCTGCGTCGCCTGCTGCAGTCTGGCGACTACGAGCTTGCGCCCCAACAGCCCGCCGAAACCACCCATCCCGAATGAACCCGAGAAAGACCGCACCATGACCCTGAACGCTCTGGCCCACCCGGCCACCACACTGCCCGACGCCCTCGATGGCTTTCGCGTCGAGATCCTGGCCGAGCAGCACCGCGCCGACATCGTGCTCGATCGCCCGCCCCTGAACGTGGTGAGCATGCTGGCGCGCGAGCAACTGCGCATCACCTTCGAGGCGTTGGACGCCGATGACCGTGTCCGTGTCATCGTGCTGCGCGGCGCTGGTGAGCATTTCTCGAGCGGCGGCGATATCAAGGGCTTCCTGGAGGCGTCGCCCGAGAAAGTCAGCGCCCTGGCCTGGAACGTGGCCGCACCGGCGCGCTGCAGCAAACCCGTCATCGCCGTCGGTCGCGGCTATTGCTTCGGTGTGGGCTTCGAGTTGACCCTGGCCTGCGACTTTCGCCTAGCCGGCGAGAGCACGCTGTATGCCCTGCCCGAGCAGAAGCTGGGGCAGATCCCCGGCTCGGGCGGCAGCGCGCGCCTGCAAAAAATGGTGGGCATCACCCGCACCAAGGACATGGTGATGCGCTCGCGCCGCATCAGCGGTCGCCAGGCCTATGACTGGGGCGTCGTCACCGAGTGCGTCCCGGACGCCGAGCTGCCGCAGGCCGTCGATGCGCTGGTGGCCGAGTTGTGCAGCCTGTCGCCCCTGGCACAGCGTACGGCCAAGAAACTGCTCAATGACACCGAGGACTCCCCGCTGTCGATTGCCATCGAATTGGAAGGTCACTGCTATTCCCGGCTTCGCAGCAGCGACGACTTCCGTGAGGGCGTGACCGCCTTTCATGCCAAACGCAAGCCCCACTTCACGGGGCGCTGACAGCGCCTTTTTGCCCACCCTGTTCCCCCCACTCCGCCCGTGAAACGGCGGCCCATGACTCAAAAGGAGACTCTGACCATGAAAACCGTTTTTGTTGCCACCCTCACCACCCTCGCGGCCGCCGCAGCGTTCGCGCAATCCACCCCGATTCGCATTGGCGTAGTCACCCCGCTGTCGGGTACCTATGCGGGTATCGGCCAGCAGGTGCGCTGGGGCCTGGACCTCGCCGCCCGCGAGATCAATGCCGCTGGCGGCGTGGCCGGTCGGCAGTTGGAACTGATCTATGAGGACGAGGAAGCCAACCCGGCGGTCGCCGTCCAGAAGGCGGAAAAACTCTTCCAGGTGTCCAAGGTCGACTTCCTGACCGGCACGGTCAACAGCGGCTCCACGCTCGCCGTGGGGCAGGTGGCCGAACGCAACGGCAAGCTCATTGCCACCACCGTATCCTTTGCCGACTCGATCACCGGTGACAAGTGCTCGCCCAATGTGTTCCGCGTCAATGCCCGCGCCGGCATGCAATCGGCTGCCCTGGCGGACTGGATGGCCACGACCCGACCCAACGCCAACGTCTTCTACCTGGGCCCTGACTACGAAATGGGCCGCAGCACGGTAGCGGCATTCAAGTCCGCCGCCGAAGGCAAGGGTGCCAAGTCGGCCGGCGAGGTCTTCGCACCGCTGGACAACAAGGACTACTCGCCTTACTTCGGGCAGATTCGCAGCTCACGCCCCACCGTGATCTATACCTCGGTGGCGGGGAATGACACCGTGCGCCTGTTCAATCAAATGGCAGAGTTTGGTGTCAGCCGCAACGTGCAGGTGGTCGGTGCTAGCGGCACCGTGACCAGCCAGAACCTGGCCGCCATCGGCCGCAACGCGGATGGCTTCGTGACTGGCGTGGGTTACTCGCCGCTGATCGATTCGCCCGAGAACAAGCGATTCGTCGCCGCCTTCGAGGCCGCCAACAAAGCGCTGCCCGACTTGTATGGCACGGACAGCTACGGCGTGCTGTACCTCTACAAGGCCGCCGTCGAGAAAGCCCGAAGCACCGACACCGACAGGGTGCGCGAGGCCATGCGCGGCATGAGCTGGGCCACCCCGCAAGGCGTCAAGACCATTCGCGCGGGGGATCACCAAGCCATGCAGGACATGTACGCGGTCCGGGTGAACAACGGCAAGTTCGAGATCGTGGGCAGAGTGGGCGCGGCAGCGGCGATCGGTGCCGACGTCTGCACCCGCTTCTGATCCCCTTTCACTCACGTCAAGGACATACGCGTGGACTGGCTTCAGTTCGTCCTGGCACCCCAGGTCATCAACGGTCTCTCCATCGGGGTGGCCGTGGTTCTGATGGCTTTGGGGCTGACCATCATCTTTGGCCTGCTGGATGTCATCAACATGGCTCACGGCGAGTTCTACGCGTTGGGGGCCTTTGTGGCCGTGGCGCTGATCGGACTGGGCCTGTCGTTTTGGCTGGTGCTGCTGATGACCCCTCTGCTCCTGGCGGGGGTGGGCTATCTCACCGAGCGCACGCTGGTCCAGCGCGTCTTTCACAGCAAGGATCGGCATACGCTGACCTTGCTGCTCACCTTCGGCCTGGGCGTGGTGATGGAGGACGCGCTCAAGATCGTGTTCGGCGCTAACCCGCTGCGGCTGGAGGCGCCCATCCAGGGCGCCACCGAGATGCTCGGGTTGTTCTTCCCCCACTACCGCCTGTTCGTGATGCTGTTCGGCGGCGCCGTCATCGCGGCGGTCTGGCTGCTGGTGTTCCGCACGCCCTTGGGCGCGATGGTGCGCGCAGCCGCCTTTGACCGTCACATGACCGCCAGCCTGGGTGTGCCGGTGCACAAGGTGTATGCCGCCACCTTCGCCTTTGGCGTGGCACTGGCCGCACTCGCGGGGGTCTTGCTGGCGCCGATGTACTCGGTGTTCCCGACCATGGGCCGAGACTTTGTCTTCATCGCCTTCAGCGTGGTGATCATCGGCGGCATGGGCTCCATCAAGGGCGCCGTGCTGGCCGGACTGGTGCTCACCCAGGTGCAATCGATCAGCAGCTTGTGGATCAGCCCCGTCTGGAGCGATCCCCTGCTGTTCGGAATCATGGTGCTGGTGCTCGTCTGGCGCCCGCAGGGCTTGTTTGGGAGGCTCGGTCATGCTTGAGTCTGCTTTGGCGCGCGTCGCGCCGGCGTCGGCCACCACCGGTCACCGCACCGACGCGCTGCGCTGGATCGCAGTCGCCTTTTTCCTCTCGGCCCTGGCCTTCGGAGGGGTCGCCTGGGTGATGGGCGACGTGTTTTTCCTGCGCCTGGCCACCGAGGCCTTGATCTACGGCGGGCTGGCGCTCAGCGTCGATCTGCTGCTGGGGCGCACCGGCTTGCTGCCCCTGGGGCAGGCGCTGTTCTTTGGGCTGGGCGCCTATGTGTCTGCGCTGGTGCTCAAACACTGGGATGCCTCTTTCTGGCTGGCGCTGGGTGTGGCCATCGCGGCTTCGGCACTCGCGGGGCTGCTGGGCGGACTGATCGCCATTCGCAGCAAGGGCGTGTATTTCGCACTCATCAGCTTTGGTCTGGCGCAGGTGGTCAGTAAGGTGATCTACAACACGCGTGAGCTCGGCGCGAGCGATGGCCTCATCGGTGTGCCGGCAGCGCAGGTGGGCGGCGGACTGACCTCCGCAGTACCCATGGGTTTCTTCCTGCTGGTGCTAGCGCTCATTTTTATGATTTGGGCGCTGCTGTCGCTGCTGATGGACACGCCGTTTGGCCGCCAGCTGGCGGCCGTGCGAGGCAACGAGCAGCGACTCGCCTTCATCGGGGTGGACCCGTGGCGCGTCAAGCTCGCGGTCTTCGTGCTGGCGGCGGTGATTGCAGGGGCCAGCGGTGCGCTCTACCCGATGCTGCGCGGCTTTGTCAGCCCCGAGCTGATGTTTTTCCAGGTCTCAGGCAACGCGGTGATCAACGTCATCGTCGGCGGCACCGGCACCCTGATCGGGCCGCTGCTGGGTTCGAGCTTGCTCACCGGCCTGCGCTCGGTGGTCGGCAGCTGGACCGAGCACCACCACATCGCTATTGGCCTGCTGTTTGTGGCCGTGGTGATCATGGCCCCGCGCGGTTTGGTCGGCGGCCTCGCGCCCTGGCTGCAAGCGCGGCTGGACCGGCGCGGCGCAAAGGATCGCACATGAGCACCGACATCCTCCTTCAAACGCAGCACCTGGGCGTGCGCTTTGGCGCCCTCAAAGCGGTCGATGATGTGAGCTTTGAGGCCCGCCGTGGCGCCATCACCGCGGTGATCGGCCCCAACGGCGCAGGCAAGAGCACCTTGTTCAACCTGATCAGCGGCTCCCTGCGTCCGCTGACGGGCCAGGTGATCCTGGACGGACAAGACATCACGGGTCAGCCACCTCAAAAGCTGCTGGCCGCAGGGCTGGCGCGCAGCTTTCAGATCACCAACCTGTTCTTTGAACTGCCTGTGCGCGAGAACCTGCGTCTGGCGGCGCAATTTGTCGAGCCCGGTCCCTGGTGGCGTGGCTTGCGCCATGTGCGCACCAGCCGAACCGCGATGCAGCGGGTGGACGAACTGATTGCGCAGTTTGACCTGGCGGCAGATGCCGATGAACTCGCAGGCTTTCTCAGCCACGGCCAGCAGCGTCGCCTGGAAATCGCGATGGCGCTGGCCTCGCGCCCACGCCTGCTGCTGCTGGATGAGCCCACCCAGGGTATGAGCCATGCCGACACCGAAGACACGGCCCGGCTGATTCGCAGCCTGGTCCAGGACGGCCTGAGCATTCTGATCGTCGAGCATGACGTGGATTTGGTGATGAAACTGTCTGACCACGTGGTGGTGATGCACCAGGGCGCCAAGCTGGCGCAAGGGCGACCCGACGCCGTACGGGCAGACCCGGCGGTGCAAGCCGCCTACTTTGGCCAGGAGGTGCAGCATGCTTGAGTTACAGGATGTGCACACCCACTATGGCCTCAGCCACGTCCTGCAAGGCGTGACCCTGCGGGTCAATGCGGGCGAGGTGGTGGGCCTGTTCGGGCGCAACGGGGTGGGCAAAACCACCGTCATGAAGACCATCGCCGGATGGGTCGCGCCCAGCGCTGGGCAGCTGCAGTTTGATGGGCAGTCCATCGGCGGGACGGCCTCGGAAGTGATCTGCCGGCGTGGCATCGGCTTCGTGCCCGAGGACCGGCGCATCTTTCCGGGTCTGACTGTGGAAGAAAACCTGGTGCTCGGGTTCATGCAAACGCCCGGCGTCTCTCGCAGCGAGCGTCGACGCAAGCTCGAGCAGCTTTACACGCAATTTCCCCGCCTGGGCGAGCGCCGCACGCAGATGGGCACCACGCTGTCCGGCGGAGAGCAGCAGATGCTGGCCATGGCGCGGGTGCTGGTCGGCCAACCCCGGTTGCTGCTCATTGACGAGCCCACTGAGGGCCTGGCGCCCATGATCGTCGACGAGATCTTCAAACTCATCGACGGACTGCGGCGCGACGGGGTCCCGATCCTGCTGGTCGAACAAAACCTGCATCGGGCCCTGGATCTGGTCGACCGCTTCTACGCCCTGGAGCGCGGCGCGGTGGTGCTGGAGGGGCGCGGCGACCAGGCAGACGACCGGGCGGCGCTGGTACGACAGCTGAGCGTCTGACCGGCCGGACCGAGGCGCCTGCTCCCTTGGCCCGCCGACTGGGGAGTACCCCGGTTGCGGCCTCCTCTGCAATTGCCCCAGAATCTTGAGAGTGTCTACCGCCATCAAGATTTACCAGGGCCGGTTCGGCCGTGTCGCTTTGCTCGACATGGACGCGCCGCTGGTCGGGCACGCCCATCACCACTGCCACATCCTGCTCAAAGCGGGCGGTGCCGATAGCGCCTTCGTGGTGCGCGGCGAAACCGCGCCCTTGCGGGCCGACACCGCCGTGCTCGTGAACGCCTGGGAGCACCACGCCTACATCCACGACGCGCCGCCTGGCGACCGGACACTCATCCTCGCGCTCTACATTGAGCCGAGCTGGTTGGCCGAGCTACAGCGCTCGCTGGCCGTCACGGCTCATCCGCGGTTTTTTCCGCAAAAGTGCGTGTCCATCACGTCCGCGACACAGCGCATCGTCGAAGAGTTCGTGCTCGAGATGTGGTGGGCCGACGAGGTCTCGCCGACGCGGATGGAGGAGTTGCTTTTCAACCTGATCATCGCCGTCATCTCGGGCTTCACCGGCTGGCGCGACTTGGCCGGCATGCTGCGTATGCGGCCACCGGTCGCCATGGACCCGAGGATCCGCCAAGCGATCGCCTTGATGCGGGACGATTTGGGCCGTGAGCTGGATGTCGATGACCTGGCCGCGCGCAGCGGCCTGTCGCGCGCCCACTTTTTCTCGCTCTTTCAGCGCGACACGCAGGTCACGCCCCTGGTCTACGCCAATGTGCTGCGCTTTGAGGCCGCGGTGCGTCGGCTGAGCCTGGGCAATGAGCCGGTGTCGAACGTGGCACTGGACCTGGGCTTTTCGGCGCCAGGGCACTTTGCGCGCTTCTTTCGCCAGCACCTGGGCATCACGCCCACGGAGTACCGACGGGTGGTCAATCTGTTTGAACCGCCGGCCCAGGCCGGGCGTACGGAGCCACCGCTGATTTAAGCCCTGCGCGGGCGCCTGGGCGGGACCGCCGCTCAGACCGCGCGCATGAACCCTGCAAAGAACTGAGCCAGCGCCTGGTGGGCGTCTAGCGGCAGCACGTGGGCGATGTATTGGTCGGGGCGCACCACCACCAACGCGCCCTGCGTCCGATCGATGCCACGCAGGTCGTAGATGTCCGGCGCATGCTTCATGACGGCGCTGTACACCTTCTCGTAGTCATATAGGCCCAAGCAGCCTTTGGCGGGGCGCAGGAGCGCAGGCATGGACTCGATCGCCACCGCGGTATGCGGCTGTTGGATCACGGCGCGCAAATCGAACACAGCGTCGCTATCCTGGCCCGGTGGGGTGTAGCGTCGTACGGGCGAATCCGCCGACTGCTGCAGAAACTGGCACAGCGCACGCAAGCCTGCGTCCTGCGCGCCCGCGAAGGCATAGAGATGCCAGCGGCCATCGGCCAAGGCGGCGTGGCCCAGATGCACCGGCTTGGCGTCGGCCACCTGCAACACCTGCGCCGAATGAAAACGCATGCCGACCGTGAAACCACGCGCCAGCGCCTGGTGCGTAGACGCGCCGGTGATCAGGGAAGGCGGATAGTGCGTGCCCACGCCAGCGGTGA
>CANGSD010000038.1 GCA_947455875.1 Comamonadaceae bacterium | reverse complement strand
GGGGATGCGACCCACCGCCATCGGCCGGCCCGGGCGCATCGCGATCTTCCAGAAGGCAACGTCGCCCAACTCTTTCATCATGGCCTTGGTGAAGTCGGCTTCGCCCACGCTCACCCCGCCGCTGGTGATCACGGCATCGGCCTTCGCGGCGGCCTCGGTAAAGGCCTGCCGCAGCAAGACGGGGTCGTCGCGCACCACGCCCAGGTCGATCACCTCGCAGCCCAATCGCATCAGCAGCGCGCGCACGGTGTGGCGGTTGCTGTCGTAGACAGCGCCTTCGCGTGGCGCTTCGCCCAAGGAGAGGATCTCGTCGCCGGTGGAGAAATAGGCCACCTTCAGGCGCCGCCTCACCTGCACCTGGGGCAGGCCCAGGCTGGCGATCAGGCCGCAGGCAGCCGGTGTCAGGCGCTCGCCGGCGCGCAGAGCGGGCTGGCCTTGCATCAGGTCTTCGCCCTTGTGGCGGCGGTTGTCACCGGGCTGCAGCAAACCTGCGGGGATCGTCACGCGGGGATGGGGCTGCGCCTCGACTCGGGTCACGAACTCCTGGGGCACCACCGTGTCCAAACCCGCGGGCATGATGGCGCCGGTCATGATCTTCACGCACTGGCCGGGCCCCACCGTGCCGCGCCAGCCCTGACCCGCCAGGGCGGTGCCCACCACCTCGAGCGTCAGGGGCGCATTCGCACTCAGGGCCGCGCCGTCGAATGCATAGCCGTCCATCGCGGCGTTGTCATGCGGCGGCACGCTCAGAGGCGAGATCAGATCCTGGGCCAGCACACGCACCGGCGCATCGAACAGGCTCACTGTCTCGGTCTCGACCATCGGCGTCACCAGGCGCTCGAGGAAGTCGAGCACGCCCTGCGCGCTCAGGGCCTGCGGGTCGTAGCCTTGCAGCTCGCGAGCGATCTCGTCCAGGGACTTCATGGCCGGGCCGGGCTTTCGAGCTGGCGCAGTTCGTCCAGCGTGTTGGCGTTGAAGAACGCGCGCGGGTCATCGCCGGGGGCGTTGAAGTTCACATGCACCGTGCGGTGCTGCCCGGTCCAGGCGTCGATCTTGCGCCCGCCGCCCTGCGTGAAAAGATGCAGGCTTTCCATCAGCTCGCGTCGCAGCAGACAGAACACCGGCTGCGGCCGCAGCGCGCCGTCGGCCTCGGGCGCGCAGGCCATGGCGATCTCGGCGTCTTGCGACGCGGCGGCGTCGGCCAGGCGCTGCACCAGGTCCAGCGGAAACAGCGGCGTGTCGCAGGGCACCGTCAGCAGCCAGGGCGTGTCGCAGTGCTCCAGGCCGGTCATGAAGCCGGCCAGCGGCCCGGCGAAGTCGGGCAGGGCGTCATGCCACACCGCCACGCCAAATGACTCGTAGGCCGCGAGGTTGCGGTTGGCGTTGATCAAGACCTCGCCCACCTGGATCTGCAGGCGTATCAGCGTGTGCAAGGCCAGCGGCATGCCGTTGAAGTTTTGCAGGCCCTTGTCGGCGCCGCCCATGCGCGCGCCGCGCCCGCCGGCCAGGATCAGGCCCGTGATGTCGTGTGCAGGAATCATCCGCCGATGTAGCTCATTTCGACGCGGCGCCGGCCGTCGCCGGCATCGGGCGCCAGGGCGCCGCGCAATTGGGAGTAGCGGTCGGTGCGGCCTTGCCAGATGGCCGCGATCGCCGCGGCGACCTGGGCGTCGCTCGCGCCGCCCCGAAGCAAGGCCCGCAGGTCGTGTCCTTGGCTCGCAAACAGGCACAGAAACAAACGGCCCTCGGTAGACAGGCGGGCGCGATTGCAGTCGCCGCAGAAGGCCTGCGTCACGCTGCTGATCACGCCGATCTCGCCCGCGCCGTCGGCATAGGCCCAGCGCTGCGCGGTCTCGCCCGGCGCGCTGGCCTCCAGAGCCCGTAGCGGCCATTGGGTCTGCAGGCGTTGGATCACTTCGGCCGAGGGCAGGACTTCGTCCATGCGCCAGCCATTGGTGGCGCCCACGTCCATGTACTCGATGAAGCGCAGCACATGGCCGCTGCCGCGAAAGTGCTGGGCCATCGCCAGGATCTCGTGGTCGTTGGTGCCGCGCTTGACCACCATGTTCACCTTGATGGGGCCCAGGCCCGCGGCCTGCGCCTCTTGCAGCCCCTCGAGCACCTGGCCCACCGGGAAGTCGACATCGTTCATCCGGCGAAACACTGCATCGTCCAGGCCGTCCAGGCTAACCGTCACGCGGTCCAGGCCGGCTGCCTTGAGCGCACGGGCCTTGCGGGCTAGCAGGGAGCCGTTGGTGGTGAGGGTCAGGTCCAGCGGCTGGCCGTCGGGGGTGCGCAGCTTGGCCAGTTGCTCGATCAACACTTCGATGTTCTTGCGTAGTAGCGGCTCGCCGCCAGTCAGGCGGATCTTGCGCACGCCCAGGGCCACGAACTGGCGGGCCGCTCGGGTGATCTCTTCGAAACTCAGGAGGTCGGCATGGGGCAGGTAAGGGTAGTCCTTGTCGAAGACTTCCTTGGGCATGCAGTAGCTGCAACGGAAGTTGCAGCGGTCGGTCACGCTGATGCGCAAGTCGCGCAGCGGCCGACCCAGGGTGTCGGACGGCGGCGGTGTGTCGGTCTCGGGCTGCGCCGGCACCGGCACGGTCAGGGCCGGCGGTCGCTGGGCCACCAGGGGAATCACGCGTTCAGACATCCCGCCATTGTGCCGCCCCTCGCATGCCCCTTCAGCCCCGGCAGGCTAGTGGCCGGTTTTAGACGCAGCGCGCGCCGTCCACCTCAATACACACCCCGGAGATAAAGGCGGCCTCGTCGCTGGCCAGGTACAGGGCGGCGTTGGCCACGTCCAGGGCGGTGGAAAAGCGCCCCAGCGGGATGGTGGCCAGGAACTTGGCCCGCACCGCGTCGTTGACCGGTCCCCCGGCGAATTCGGCCGACAGACCGGTGTCGGGGTTGAACACCGGGTTGATGCAGTTGACCCGGATGTTCTGCGGGCCCAGTTCGGCCGCCAGCGACTTGCTGGTCGTGATCACCGCGCCTTTGGAGCCGTTGTACCAGGTCAGGCCCGGGCGGGGCCGCAGGCCGGCGGTCGAGGCCACGTTGATGAAGCTGCCCCCGCCATTGGCGCGCAGGGCCGGCACCGCATGCACCGTGGCCAGGTAGATGCTTTTCATGTTGACCGCGTAGACCCGGTCGAATTCGTCCTCGCTGACCTCCAGGGCGGGGCGGTTGCGGTGGGTCCAGCCGGCGTTGTTTACCACCACGTCCAGCTTGCCATGACGTTCCACGGCCTCCGCGATCAGCGCCTTCATGTCGCTCGAACGGGTGACGTCCGCCGCAAAGAAGGTCGCCCGTGCGCCCGTGGCGCGGATCGATGCCGCCACCTGCTCGCCGCGCCCGGCGTCGATGTCATTGACGATCACCTGTGCCCCTTCTTGGGCCAGGCGCCGGGCGATGCCTTCACCGATGCCGCCGCCGGCGCCGGTGACGATGATGGATTTGTCCTGGACTCGCATGGGTCTTCCTCGTGTTGTTGTGGGTGCGCGCAGGCCCGCATTGTTGCCGATCGGTCAGGCCGCAGCGGCGTGCCGCTTTATCATCGCCGGCATCCTTGGAGCCGAGCGGAGGGCGTGCATGGGCGAAAGTTTCTGGACCCGAAAGGCGGCGACCGCCGCAGGGTGCGTGTGGGTGGGCCTGATGCTGGCTGTTGCGCCGGCGCAGGCGCAATCCCCGTCGGCATCGGCACCGGCAGTTGCAAGCTCTCCCAACCTGGCTCCGGGCTTCAGCCACCGGCCCGCTGCCTCCACGCTGCTGGTGGTGCCGCCCGATCTGGAGTTGTTCTCTATCAGCGCGGGCGGTGTCACCGAGCCACGCGCCGACTGGACGTCCGCCGCCCAGCGCCATTTCCGCGAGGCCCTGCACGCCCGGCGCAAGGCCTTCGGCACCCGCTTCAAGGAGCTCACGGCCCGCGAGCTCGATGAATTCGCGGAACTCAGCGCCTTGCATGGGGCAGTGGCCGATACCGTGCTCCTGCACCATGTGGCGGGTGGTGTCTGGCGTTTGCCCACCAAACCGGGTGGCCTCGAATGGTCGATGGGGGAGGCGGTCACTGCGCTGCGCGAAAAGACCGGTGCCGACTACGCCTTGTTCATCTCCATCCGTGATTCGTACGCCAGCGCCGAGCGCAAGGCGGCGATGGTCGCCATGGCGCTCCTGGGTGTGGGCCTGGCGGGCGGCTCGCAGCAAGGCTATGCCTCGCTGGTGGATCTGCGCGATGGCCGCCTGGTCTGGTTCAACGCGCTGCGCCGGGCCACCGGCGACCTGCGCGAGCCGGGTAGCGCCGAGGAAACCCTGGACGCCTTGCTACAGGCCTTCCCTAGCGCGCGCTGAACGCTTATGCCGCCCCTGCACGATGCGCTGTTTCAGACACCCCCGGCCGGGCCCGCGCCGGGCCGCCGCGGCTTTCTGCGATCAGCCTGCCGCCATTGCTTGGGTTTGGGGGCGCTGGGGCTGGGCGTGGGGGCTTCGGCCCAGACCGCTTCCGATCCGCCTGCGCTGACCCTGCCCGGACGCTTTCCCCCGCCCGCGCTGGACAGCGATGAGGGCGGCCTGTGGGCCCTGATGGACCGCGAGGAGCAGCGCCTGCGACGCAGTCCCTTTGCCCTGCGCGATCCGGCCCTCACGGGCTATCTGCAGGATCTGGTGTGCCGCCTGGGCGGTGAGCACTGCGCCGATGTGCGGGTGCATGTGGTGAGCAACCCCCAATTCAATGCCACCATGGCCCCCAACGGGATGATGCAGGTCTGGAGCGGTCTGCTGCTACGCATGGACAACGAGGCCCAACTGGCGGCGGTCCTAGGTCACGAGTTGGGTCACTACCTCGAACGCCATTCGCTCGAGCGCCTGCGTGATACCCGCAGCCGCGCCGCGGTGGCCCAGTTCATCGGTCTGTTTGGTGTCGCGGGCATGGTGGCCAACCTGGGGATCACAGCCAGCATGTTCGCGTTCACCCGCGATCAGGAGTCGCGTGCCGACCGACTGGGCATGACCTTGATGCAGCGGGCCGGCTACGACGGCGCACAGGCGGCCCTGGTGTGGGACAACCTTCTGGGCGAGATGCGCGTGACGGGCGGCGATGAGGCGGGCTCGCGCAACCCCTTGCTCGCCACCCACCCCGCACCTGCCAACCGACGCGACGAGTTGCTGCGCCTGGCCGGTGGCCGCGGAGGCGAGCTGGGCGCACCCGCCTTCGAAGCGGCCATACGCGGTCATCGTCTCGAATGGCTGCTGGCCGAGGTGCGACGCGGCCAGTACGAGCAGAGCCTGGTCCTGTTCGACCGCGGCCTCACGCGTTCCCCCGACGATGCAGCCATGCGTTTCGCGCGCGGCGAGGTCTATCGCCTGCGCGAGGGCCCTGGCGACCTTGAGCGCGCCGCCGCCGACCTGATGCGCGCCAGCGCCGCCCCGCAGGCGCCGGTGCAGACCCTTCGCGCCCTGGGCCTGCTGCGTCGTCGCCAGGGCGATGTGCCAGCCGCGGTGGCGGCCTTCGAGCAGTACCTCGCGCGTGCGCCGCAAGCCAGCGACGCCGCTCTGATTCAAACCTACCTCACGCAGCTCCAACCATGAAGACTTTCCGCTTGCCGGCCCTGCTTGTCGCCGGCTTCCTCCTCGCGCTGCTGGCTGGGTGTGCCGCCGTCGTCAAGGTCGAGGGCGAGCAAAACATTCAGAGCCGCATGACCGTGCGCCTGGGTCAGGCCTGGAACAAGGTGGGCGCCCCGGGCAATGAGCAGCCCTATGAGGCCTGGACCCAGGAGGGCTTGAACCTGGACCACCTGCGTCTGTGGGCGGGCGTGCGCAGCGGTCAATCGCTGGTGCGTGCGGCACCGGCTGCGGCCGGTCAGCGAGCCTTGCGTGTACCGGTGTTTCGTGCCGGCATGGCGCCCGATCAACTGGCCAATTTGTTCGAGGTTCTGTATTCCGCCGACGGCTCGCAGGTGCAGGTCACGCGGCTTGAACCGTCGGCCTTCGTGGGCGAGCAGGGCGTGCGTTTCGAGCTGTCGATCATCCGCAAACGCGACGACGTGCAAATGTCTGCGGTGGGCTGGGTGGCCGTGCGCGGGGACGAACTCTTTGCCATCACCTATGTCGCGCCGCGCCTGGGATTCTTCCCGCGCGGGCGACCCGGGGTTGAGGCGATCGCCACCAGCGCGCGCCTGCGTTGACACATGCAGGGCGCTAGCCGTGGCGGATCGCCACGGTCTTGAGCGTGGTGAACCCGATCAGCGCCTCCAGGCCCTTCTCGCGCCCATAGCCTGAAGATTTGACGCCGCCAAAAGGCAGCTCGACGCCACCGGCGGCGCCGTAGTTGTTGATGAACACCTGGCCGCTGCGGATGCGGCGCGCCATGCGCAGTTGGCGACCGCCGTCGCGGGTCCAGACCCCGGCGGCCAGGCCGAAGGCCGTCGCATTGGCGCGTGTCACGGCATCGTCTTCGCTGGTAAACGGCATCGCCGCCAGCACCGGACCGAACACTTCTTCTTGCGCCAACCGATGGTCCACCGGCACATCACGCAGCAGAGTGGGGGCCTGGTAGTAGCCGCTGTCGGGCGCTTCGTCGACGATCTGTCCTTGCGCCACCACCGGGATGTTGGCGTACTGGGCGTCGGACAAAAAGTCCCACACGCGCTGCTGCTGGCTCGCGCGGATCAGGGGACCTGCATCCAGGTCCATGGCCGCGGGCCCGACGCGCAGACGCGAGAACGCGTCGCCCAGGCGCTCCAGCATCGGCTCGTAGATGGCCTGCTCGATCAACACGCGCGAGCCGGCCGAACAGGTCTGGCCGGCGTTTTGCACGATGCCATTGAGGATGGCGGGAACGGCCGCATCCAGGTCGGCGTCGGCGAACACCACCTGCGGGCTCTTGCCACCGAGCTCCAGGGTCACCGGGCAATGCCGTTCGGCCGCAACCTGCTGAATCAGAGTACCCACGCGCGGGCTGCCGGTGAAGCTGATGTGGTCGATGCCGGGGTGGCGCGCCAGCGCGTCGCCCGCCTCATGGCCATAGCCGGTCACGATGTTGATCGTGCCTGCGGGAAAGCCGCATTCGGCGGCCAGTTGCGCCACCCGCAGCAGGGACAGGCAGGCGTCCTCGGCGGGCTTGACCACGCACACATTGCCCGCGGCCAGTGCCCCGCCCACGCTGCGCCCGAAGATCTGCATCGGGTAGTTCCAGGGGATCACGTGACCGGTCACGCCATGCGGTTCGCGCCAGGTGAGGACCGAGTAGCCGTCCAGGAAGGGAATCGTCTCGCCGTGCAGCTTGTCGCAGGCGCCGGCATAGAACTCGAAATAACGTGCGATCGCCACGGCGTCGGCGCGTGCCTGGCGGGTGGGCTTGCCGCAATCGCGCTGTTCGAGCGCAGTCAGCTCGGCTTCGTGTTCCACCAGCTTGTTGGACAGCCGCATCAACAGACGCCCGCGCTCGGCGGCGTTCAGTTTGCTCCAGGCGGTGTCGTAGCAGTGACGGGCCGCCTGCGCGGCGCGGTCGATGTCGGCGGCATTGCCACGTTGCAGGTGGTCGAACACTTGGCCATCGGAAGGGTCGATGACGGGGATCGTGTCACCCGAGGACCCGGGCTGCGGCGTGTTGGCGATGAAGTGAAGCTGCATCCCGCCATTTTGCCGCCGGCGCGTGGCGGCGCGCGTTTCGGTGTGCCTCAGGCTGCCGGGCGGGCGACGGCTTGGTACTGGTCGCTGTGGCGATCCAGCCAGTCGCTTGCAGCCTGTGAGTCCTGCTGGTTCGGGTGGAAATCGGCGCGCTTGTAGGCACGCCAGGCGGGCAGCGTCTCGCGCACCAGGCCGCCTGGGCCAAAGAGGAAGCTCAGGGCGCTGCGCCAGGTGGTCACTTGCCACAGCGTGCCGTCGCGGCGCAGGTTGCTCAGGGTCTGGCGCAGGGCGTCGGTGAGGAAAAAGAAGGTGATGCGCCGGAACCACTTCAGGCGCCAGGCGGGATTGCCGCCCAGGGCCTGGTACAGGTCGAAGGCCACGCACTTGTGCTCGGATTCCTCGCTGGCGTGCCAGAGCCACAGGGTGGCCACACGCGGGTCCTGGTCGCCCAGGGCCTCGGGGTGACGCAGCAGCCAGTCGGCCAGGATGGCGGTGAAGTGTTCGTAGGCCGCAGTGGCCGCCAGCGCGTGGCGCGCGTCCAGGCCGTCCAGCATCTTGCGCCGACGCAGGGCGCGCGGGCCCCAGGTGTTGACCAGGCCCTGGCGCTCCAGGTGCTCGTTGTACAGGGCATGCAGACGCCGGTGGGTGGCCTCCTGGCCGATGAAGCCCTGAACCTCTTGCGCGTAGCGTGCCTGTTGCTCGGGGGGCAGGGCCTTCTGGCCATCACGCACGGCGTCGATGAAGAACTGCTCGCCCACCGGAAAGCTCATGGACAGCGCGTTCATGAAGGCGGTGCGAAAGGCGTCCCCCGCGCACCAGTGACGGGGCAGGGGGGCTTGCATGTCCACCAGCAGGCGGCGTACGACGAGTTCGGTCATATACAGCGATGGTAACGGGCGCGCTGATTCGCGGGGTTGCTGGGGTCTTGCAGCTGCAGCGCTTTC
>CANGSD010000037.1 GCA_947455875.1 Comamonadaceae bacterium | reverse complement strand
TGGGCGCACCTGATGGCACGTTCGATCCGCGCCGCGGGCGGGCGCGCGGGCGATATGGTGCATGTGGCCTATGGCTACGGCCTGTTCACGGGCGGGCTGGGCGCGCATTACGGCGCCGAGCGCCTGGGCTGCACCGTGGTGCCGATGTCGGGCGGTCAGACGGAGAAGCAGGTGCAGCTGATCCTGGATTTCAAGCCCGACATCATCATGGTCACGCCCTCGTATTCGCTGGTGATCGCCGAGGAATTCGAGCGCATGGGTGTGACGCCCGAGGACATTTCTCTGAAGGTCGGCATCTTCGGGGCCGAGCCCTGGGGCGAGGGCATGCGGGGCGAGATCGAGCGCAAGCTCGGGCTGGACTCGGTGGACATCTACGGTTTGTCCGAGGTGATGGGCCCGGGCGTGGCCTGCGAGTGCATCGAGAGCAAGGACGGCCCGGTGATCTGGGAAGACCACTTCTATCCCGAGATCATCGACCCGGACACGGGCCTGCCGGTGCCCGACGGGCAAGAGGGCGAACTGGTGTTCACCTCGCTGACCAAGCAGGCGCTGCCCATCATCCGCTACCGCACGCGCGACCTCACGCGGCTGCTGCCGCCGACCAGCCGGTCCTTTCGCCGCATGCAGCGCATCGTCGGCCGCTCCGACGACATGCTGATCGTGCGCGGGGTGAATGTGTTTCCGACCCAGATCGAGGAGCAGGTGCTGCGCCAGCCACAGCTGTCGGGCAACTACCAGATCATCCTCACCCGCGAGGGCCACCTGGACCAGGTGCAGGTGCGCTGCGAGCTGCAGTCCACCCTGAGCGGCCAGGTGAGCGACGCGGACCGGCGCGCGATCGCCGGCGCGGTCCAGCACCACATCAAGACCCTGGTCGGTATCTCCACCGACGTGCAGGTCATGGACTTCGGCGCTCTGCCCCGCACCCAGGTCGGCAAGGCCCGTCGGGTCTGGGACGAGCGACCCGCGCAACACTGATTCTCTCGAGATGTCCCCCACAGGAGCCCCCGCATGTACGACCAAGCGATGAGCATTCCCGACGTGCCTGAAACCGGACAGGTACAGCCCCTGGCACGCACCGAGCCGGCCGATCGCATGGCCCGCTTCGAGGCCTGCCTGGATGCGGACGGTCGCATCGAGCCGCAGGACTGGATGCCCGAGGCGTATCGCAAGACGCTGGTGCGCCAGATCAGCCAGCACGCACACAGCGAGTACGTGGGCATGCTGCCCGAGGGCAACTGGATCAGCCGCGCGCCCAGCCTCAAGCGCAAGGCCATCCTGATCGCCAAGGTACAGGACGAGGCAGGTCATGGCCTGTACCTGTACAGCGCCGCCGAGACCCTGGGCACCAGCCGCGATCAGATGCTCGACGGGCTGCACAGCGGCAAGTCCAAGTACAGCTCGATCTTCAATTACCCGACCCTGAGCTGGGCGGATGTGGGCGTGATCGGTTGGCTGGTCGATGGCGCGGCCATCATGAACCAGATCCCCCTGTGCCGTTGCAGCTACGGCCCCTACGCGCGGGCCATGGTCCGGGTGTGCAAGGAGGAGAGTTTTCACCAGCGCCAAGGCTATGAAGCCCTGATGGTCATGATGCGGGGCACCCAAGCTCAGCGCGACATGGTGCAGGACGCCGTCAACCGCTGGTGGTGGCGGTGTCTGGCCATGTTCGGACCGCCCGACAGCGACAGCCCCAACAGCGCGCAAGGCATGCGCTGGGGCATCAAGCGCGTGAGCAATGACGAGCTGCGGCAACAGTTTGTCGATGCCACCGTGCCGCAGGCCCAGGTGCTGGGCGTGACGCTGCCCGATCCCTTGCTCCAATGGAACGAGGCGCGCGGCCACCATGACTACGGCCCGATCGACTGGGACGAATTCTGGAACACGGTCAATGGCCAAGGCCCCTGCAACAAGGAGCGCCTGGCCACCCGGGTCCAGGCTCACGAGCAGGGCGCCTGGGTGCGCGAAGCGGCCCTGGCCCACGCGCGCAAGCAGGCGCAGCGTCAGATGAAGGAGGCCGCATGACCGCATCCCCCCCCGACCACGCAGCGGCGCTCAAGGAATGGCCCTTGTGGGAAGTGTTCGTGCGCAGCAAGCAGGGCCTGGAGCACAAGCACTGCGGCAGCTTGCATGCCGCCGATGCCGCCCAAGCCTTGACCATGGCCCGCGATGTCTACACCCGGCGCCAGGAAGGCGTGAGCATCTGGGTGGTGCCGAGCAAGGCCATCACGGCCAGCCATCCGGATGACAAGTCCGAGCTGTTCGACCCGGCAGGCGACAAGATCTACCGCCATCCGACCTTCTACGACATCCCCAGCGAAGTGGGGCACATGTGACGGTCGCCACGACCCCGCCCACCGTGAAGGCGAGCACCGAGTACCTGCTGCATCTGGCCGACAACGCGCTGGTTCTGGGGCAGCGCAATGCCCAGTGGTGCGGTCATGGGCCGGTGCTGGAAGAGGACCTGGCCCAGGCCAATATGAGCCTGGACCTGATCGGACAGGCGCGCCTGCTGTACGACCTGGTGGCGCGCCGCGCGGACGATGGTTCGACCGAAGACGACTACGCCTATCTGCGCGACGCGCCGCAGTTTCGCAACTTCACCTTGCTGGAGCTGCCCCAGCACGGCCCCTTGGTGGGTCAGGCCCGCGCCGAGATGGACTACGCGACCACGATCACCCGCAACTTTTTATACAGCGCGCTGATGGCGCCGCTGTGGACCCAGCTGGCCCAGGGGCGCGACCCCGAGCTGGCGGCGATCGCGGCCAAGTCGCTCAAGGAAGCGCGCTACCACCTGCGCCATGCACGCGACTGGCTGATCAAGCTGGGCGATGGGACCGAGGTTTCGCATGCCCGCATGCAAGCGGCGCTTGATCACCTGTGGCCCTACACCCGCGAGTTCTGGAGCGCGAGCGCGCTGGACGCCATGGCGCAGTCGCTGGGCGTGGACGGCGCCTTGCTGGCGGCCGACTGGGAATCGCTGGTCGACGAAGGCCTGGCCCAGGCCACCTTGAAGCGGTCGGCATCGGTGCCGGGCTACATCACGCAGGGCAAGCAGGGCGTGCATTCGGAGCACCTGACGTACCTGCTGGCCGAGATGCAAAGCCTGGCCCGGGCCCATCCGGGCGCGCAATGGTGAAGCAGGGATGAATGCCGTGGTGAACCCGGTCACAAGCGACGACCCCTCGCAGGCGAGCGCGCGCGTCTGGGCGCTGCTCGAGCAGGTGTGTGATCCCGAGATTCCGGTGATCAGCCTGGTCGATCTGGGCGTGGTGCGCGAGGTGCGGCCCGCCGATGGCGGCTGGGACGTGGTGATCACGCCCACTTACAGCGGCTGTCCGGCCATGGATCAAATGGCCGATGACATCGTGAGCGCGATGACGGCGGCGGGACTGCAGGTGCAGGTGCGCACGCAGTTGGCGCCCGCCTGGAGCACCGATTGGATGACCGATGCGGGCCGACGCAAGTTGCGTGAGTACGGTATTGCCCCGCCTATGACTGCAGCGGACCCTGCGGCGGACCCTGCGCCGGCCGGCATGGCCAGCGCGCGGGTGCTGCGGTTCTTGCCGTCGGCGGCGGCAAGCGTCGATGTGCCGTGTCCGCGCTGTGGTTCGCACGACACCACCGAGACCTCACCCTTTGGCTCGACCGCCTGCAAAGCCATGTACCGCTGCCTGGCCTGCCGCGAACCCTTCGATTACTTCAAGCCGCACTGAGCCACCCCGGCGTGCAGACCCCTATGTCCTTGCCCCGTTTCCATGATCTGTCGGTCAAGCGTGTGAGCCCCGAGGCGGCTGGCGCGGTCGCCATCACCCTGGCGATCCCGCCCGCGCAGCGCGAGACCTTTCATTTCGAGCCGGGTCAGTACCTCACGCTGCGCGCCCAGGTGCAGGGCCAGGACGTGCGACGCAGTTACTCCATCAGCAGCCCGCGCAGCCGCCTGTCGGCGCAGGGCGAGATCGAGGTGGGAATTCGGCCGGTGCAGGGGGGCCTGTTTTCCAACTGGGCGGCCACTCAGCTGCGCGCGGGCGATGTGCTGGCCGTGATGCCGCCGCAGGGTCGCTTCACGGTGCACCGGCCGCGCGCCTTGCATCGCGTGGGCTTTGCCGCCGGCTCGGGCATCACGCCGATCTTGTCGATTGCAGCCACCACGCTGGAGGAACAAGCTCAGAGCAAATTCACCCTGGTGTATGGCAACCGCCGCATGCACAGCGTGATGTTCAACGAGGCGCTGCAAGACCTCAAGGACCGTTACCCGGATCGCTTCACCATGATCCATGTGCTCTCGCGCCAGGCCCAGGAGGTCGACCTCTTACAGGGGCGTATTGATGCACCCAAGGTGCGGGCCATCGTCGACGCTTTGCTGCCGGTGGCCAGCATGGACGAAGTCTTCATCTGCGGCCCCCAGGCCATGATCGACGCCACGCAGCAGACCCTCATCGATCTGGGGCTGACCCCGGCGCGCATCCAGACCGAGCGCTTCACCACCGCTGACGCACAGGCCGCCAAGGTGCAGGCCGATGTAAAGGCTCCGACGCCTGCGGCGCAGGCCCAGGGGGGCGTGGCCTTGACCGTCATGCTCGATGGCAAGGTCCACGAGGTCGCGGTCGGGTCCGAGCAGTTCCTGCTCGATGCCGCACTCGAGGCCGGGCTGGATTTGCCCTATTCCTGCAAGGGCGGCGTGTGCTGCACCTGTCGCTGCAAGGTGCTGCAGGGGCAGGTGCGCATGGAGCGTAACTTCACACTGCAGGCCGATGAGATGGCCAAGGGCTTTGTGCTCAGTTGCCAGGCACGCGCCCTGACACCGTCGGTGGTCCTGAGCTATGACGAGCGCTGAACGACAGGTGTCGATGGCCTGCGCGCATACGGCAGGGCGCCGCGACGCGGGCGTGGCCTGCCCGACTTGCCAGCGGATCGACCGCTTCAAGGCCCAGGGCCGAGGGCAGGCCGGATCGGTCATCGTCACGGTGTTCGGGGATGGGGTGTTGCCGCGTGGCGGTGGCATCTGGCTCGGGAGCCTGATCGGCCTGATGGCGCCGCTGGGTTTGAACGAGCGCCTGGTGCGCACCGCGGTGTTTCGTCTGGCCCAAGACGACTGGCTGCAGGCGGTGGCCTTGGGCCGCCGCGCGGACTACCGGCTCACGCCGGCCGGGAGTCACCGCTTCATGCAGGCCTCGCAGCAGATTTACGCCTCGGCGCCGCCCCAATGGGACCAGCGCTGGCGTCTGATCACGGTGGCGGGCCTCCTGGCGGCGGACACCCGAGAGCGCCTGCGTCGGGCCCTGTTCTGGCATGGGTTTGGCGAGCTGGGAGGCGACTGCTTTGTGCACCCCAGCGCCGATCTCGCGTCGGTGTTCGACTCACTGGCCGCTCAGGGCTTGGCGCAGGTCTTGCCTTCGCTGCTGCCCCTGATCGCGGGCAATGCGGGCTTGCCCGGCTCGGGCGATGATGCCGACCTGGTGCGACGCGCCTGGAACCTGCACGACCTGGGCGCGGCCTATCAGGGCTTTGTCCAGGCCTACACGCCCTTGCTGGCGCAGTGGTCGGCCCAGGCCCTGGATCCGGCGACCGCTTTTCTCGCCCGCAGCCTCTTGATCCACGACTACCGGCGCCTGCTGCTGCGCGATCCCCAGTTGCCGGGCGTGCTGCTGCCGCCGCAGTGGGCGGGTCACGAGGCGCGCCAGTTATGCCGCCAGCTTTATGCCCTTTTGCTGCCGCCTTCCGAGCAGCATCTGGACGAGCACCTGAGCCTGGCCGACGGCCAGCGACCCCAAGCCAGCGCCTGGTTGGCGCAACGCTTTGGGATGCTGGAGTCGACCGCGCTTGGTAGCCCCCTGGAAACTCAGGGTTATCCCAGTTACAGGGCCGATACCGGCTCAGTAACCTCAGCCATTCGTTTTTAAGAAGGAACTCTTGATGCGCCCCTTGCTGAAAATCACCGCGGTCGCCGCCCTCTGGCTGGCGGGTGCCGCCTCGGCCCAGACCATCACCCTGAAGGTTCACCACTTCCTGGGCCCGCAATCGATTCAGCACACCACGATGCTCAAGACCTGGTGCGACAACATCGCCAAGGACTCGAACAACCGCCTGAACTGCCAGATCTTTCCGGCCATGCAGCTCGGTGGTGCGCCCCCGCAGCTGTTTGACCAGGCCAAGGACGGTGTCGCCGATGTGGTGTGGACGGTCGCCGGTTACACGGCCAATCGCTTCGTGCGCAGCCAGGTGTTTGAGCTGCCGTTCATGATGACCAACGCCGGTGCCACCAGCCGCGCCGCCTGGGACTTCGTGCAAAAGCACGCGATGGACGAATACAAGGACGTGAAGCTGCTGGCCGTGCACGTGCACGGACCCGGCGTGATCTTCACCAAGAACAAGCCCGTCACCAAGATCGAAGACCTGCGCGGCCTGAAGATGCGCGGCCCCACGGCCACCGTCACCAAGATGCTGGCTAATATGGGTGCGACCCCGGTCGGTATGCCGGTGCCGCAGGTGCCTGAGGCCCTGTCCAAGGGCGTGATCGACGGCGCCGTGATCCCCTACGAGGTGGCCCCGGGCCTGAAGGTCAACGAGCTGACCAAGTTCGCGTCTGAGACGCCCCGTAACACGCCGGCGCTCTACACCACGGTCTTCGTGGTGCCCATGAACCGCGCCCGCTATGACTCGCTGCCGGCCGATCTGAAGGCCGTGATCGACAAGAACTCGGGCCGTGAGTTCTCGGCCTTCCTGGGCAGCACCCAGGAGGGCAACGACGTGCCGGGTCGCAAGGCCTTCGTCGACACCCAGGGCTACACGATCACCCAGATCCCGGCCGCTGAAGTCGAGCGCTGGAAGAAAGCCACCGACAACCTCGACGACGAGTGGGTGGCCGACATGAACAAGCGCGGTCTCAATGGCGCGGCGATGCTCGAAGACGCCCGGGCTTTGGTGAAGAGCTACACCCGATAAAATCGGTGTAGAGCTGACCTCACGACGCGGGACCTCGGTCCCGCTTTTTTTTGCCCCGTGCGAGCTATTCGAGGAGATCCCCGTGGCCGACCTGCTGTTGACCGAGTCCACGCATTCCTACACCGGCTACGGTTTGTTCCTAGACCGTGCCTGCAAGACCTTGGCTGTGATGGCGGGGGTGGTGTTGGCTGCGATGGCCTTCATGTCGCTGTGGAGCATTACCGGGCGTACTTTTTTCGACAAGGCGCTCGTCGGCGACTACGAATTGGTACAGATCATGACGGCCGTGGCGGTGGCCATGTCCTTGCCCTACGCCAACTGGGTAGGGGCGCATGTCATCGTTGACTTCTTCACGGCGCAGGCGCCTGTGAAGACCAATGCGCTGCTCGATGGGGTGGCCTATGGCGTGATGGCGATCTTTGCCGCGCTGATCACCTGGCGTCTGGGGGTGGGAGCGCTCGACCTGCGATCCAGTGACGACGCTTCAATGCTCCTGAGCATCCCCACCTGGTGGGCCTTTGTGCCCATGGTGCCGTCCTTCCTCCTGCTGAGCCTGACCGCCCTGTACAAGGTGCACACGAATTTCGGAAAGCTGCGCGCATGACCGGTATTGAATGGGGCGCCCTGATGTTCGGGCTCATGCTGCTCTTGCTGGCAGCGCGTATGCACATTGGCATGGCCATGCTACTGGCCGGCTCGGTGGGTTACGTCATGGTGGCCGGTGTCGGGCCCCTCATGAGTTATTTCAAGACGGGGGCCTACGCGCGGTTCTCGGTCTATGACCTGTCGGTGGTGCCGCTGTTTCTGCTGATGGGGCAGTTTGCGACCCAGGGCGGTCTCTCGCGCGCCCTGTTTCAGGCGGGCAATACCTTCATCGGTCACTGGCGCGGCGGCATGGCCATGGCCGGTGTCACGGCTTGCGCGGGCTTTGGTGCGATCTGCGGTTCGTCTCTGGCCACCGCCGCCACCATGGGCCAGGTGGCCCTGCCCGAATTGAAGGCCCACGGCTACTCGGGCCGCTTTGCCACCGCCACACTGGCGGTGGGCGGCACGCTAGGCATCCTGATTCCGCCATCGGTGCCCTTGGTGATTTACGCCATCTTGACCGAGCAAAACATTGCCAAGCTGTTCCTGGCTGCTTTTGTTCCGGGCATCTTGGCGGCCCTGGGCTATGTGATCGTGATCTCGCTGGTCGCGCGACTGAGCCCGAGCGATGCGCCTGCAGGCCCGCGCCACGCCTGGAGCGAGCGTCTGCGCGCACTGATCGACACCTGGCCGGTGCTGCTGATTTTCCTGGTGGTCATTGGCGGCATCTACGGCGGGCTGTTCACTCCCACCGAGGCCGCTGCCATCGGCTGCGTGGCCACGGCGGTAGTGGCCTGGCGTTCGGGCGGTCTGGACAAGAAGGGCTTTCTGGCGTGCATGTACGGCACGGCGGGCGCCACCGGCATGATCTTTCTGATCCTGCTGGGGGCCGACATTCTGAACATCTTCCTGGCCTTGTCGCAGATGAACACCGAGCTGGCCAAATGGGTGCTGGGACTGCAGCTGCCGCCTTTGCTCGTGATCTTTCTGATCATCCTCATCTACCTGGTGCTCGGTTGCATCATGGACAGCCTGTCCATGATCTTGCTGACCATCCCGATCTTCTTTCCCATCGT
>CANGSD010000036.1 GCA_947455875.1 Comamonadaceae bacterium | reverse complement strand
CGCCTCGGAGCGCGCCTGCAGCGCGAGCCACTTGTCGATCACCAGCGGATCGGCCTTCCACTGTTCGTAGAACGAGGCCAGCGCCCGCTCGCGCGCTTCGCCGGGCACGTCGACGATGCACGACAGCGCGGCGACCTGGTCGGTCATGTTGTTGGCCGAGTCGAACTGGGCGAGTGCCAGCCCGAGCGCATCCGGCGTGCCGGCACGGCTCAGGTAGGCAAGGCAGGTGTTGCGCAGTGCGCGCCTGGCGATCGACTCGCCGTCGTGGCGGTATGCGCCCGGAGTGCGGTTGGCCTCGTACACCTGCTCGAGGGCCGCGCGATGCGCGCGCGCGAGCTGGCTCACCACCGCTTCGCGCGCCGCATGCAGGCCTTCGACATCGATCTGCGCCATCTGCTCGCCGAGGAAGGTGAAGTCGGGCAGCGAGAGCGCCAGCGCCTTGTAGCGTCCATCGAGGGCGGAGTCCGCGAGCGTGCGCCCGAAGGCCTCGATGAACGCGCCAGGCAGTTCGATCGCGCGACCGGCGCGGAACGACTCGACCGCGCCGAGCAGGATGCGCGTCGACAGCCGCTGCCCGGCCTCCCAGCGGTTGAACGAGTCGTCGTCATGCCCCATCAGGAAGGCGAGTTCGGCGTCGCTGTATTCGACGTTCAGCTTCACCGGCGCGGAGAAGCCCCGCAGCAGCGACGGCACGGGTGCCGAGGGCACGCCCTCGAACACGAAGCACTGCCGGGCTTCGGTCAGTGACAGCACGGTCTCGGTGGCGCCCGACGTCGCCCCGGCCAGGCGCAGCGGCATCGGGCTTCCGTCGGCGGCGAGCAGCGCCACGCGCACCGGGACGTGCAGCGGCTGCTTTTGCGGCTGGCCCGGGGTCGGCGCGCAGTGCTGGGTGAGCGTCAGCGTGAAGCGCTGCTCGCGCGCATCGTAGGCGGCGGTCGCCGTGACTTCCGGGGTACCGGCCTGCGCATACCAGCGGCGGAACAGGGAAAGATCGACGCCGGAGGCATCCTGCATCGCCTGCGCGAAGTCGTCGCAGGTCACCGCCTGTCCGTCATGGCGGTCGAAGTAGAGGTCCATGCCCGCGCGGAACTTCTCCGGCCCGAGCAGGGTATGCATCATGCGGATCACCTCCGCGCCCTTCTCGTACACGGTCGCGGTGTAGAAGTTGCTGATCTCGATGTAGGCGTCGGGACGCACCGGGTGCGCGAGCGGGCCGCCGTCCTCGGGGAACTGATGGCTGCGCAGCGTGCGCACGTCACTGATCCGCTTGACCGCCTTCGAGGTCATGTCGGCGGTGAACTGCTGGTCGCGGAAGACGGTCAGGCCTTCCTTGAGCGACAGCTGGAACCAGTCGCGGCAGGTGACGCGGTTGCCGGTCCAGTTGTGGAAGTACTCGTGGCCCACCACGCTCTCGATGTTGGCGTAGTCGACGTCGGTGGCCGTGGCCTGACTGGCCAGCACGTACTTCGTGTTGAAGATGTTCAGGCCCTTGTTCTCCATCGCGCCCATATTGAAGTCGCTGGTGGCGACGATCATGAAGCGGTCCAGGTCCAGGGGCAGGCCAAAGCGTGCTTCGTCCCACAGCACCGAGGCCATCAGCGAGTTCATGGCGTGCTCGGTCTTGTCCAGATCGCCGGGGCGCACATAGACCTGCAACAGGTGGTCTTTGCCGCTGCGCGAGGTGATGCGCTGCTCGCGCGCCACCAGCTGGCCGGCCACCAGCGCAAACAGGTAAGACGGCTTGCGGTGCGGATCGACCCACTTGGCGTAGTGGCGTCCGTCTTCGAGATCGCCCTGTTCGACCAGGTTGCCGTTGGACAGCAGCACCGGGTAGCGCGCCTTGTCGGCCCGCAGCAGCACGGTGTAGCTGGCCATCACGTCGGGCCGGTCCAGGAAATAGGTGATGCGCCGAAAGCCTTCGGCCTCGCACTGCGTGAAGAACGAGTCGTTGCTCACGTACAGGCCCATGAGCTTGGTGTTCTTGGCTGGCGCGCAGGTGGAGAAGATCTCCAGCTCGAAGGGCTCGGTGCCCTCGGGCAGGTTCTCCAGCACCAGCTGGTGGTCTTCCAGCTTGAAGGAGGTGCCCTGGCCATTGACCATCACGCGGGCGAGATTGAGTTCCTCGCCGTCCAGGCGCAGAGGCTGGGCCGGTTGGTCGGGGTTGCGGCGCACGCGCATGCGATTGAGCACGCGGGTCTTGGCGGGATCGAGGTCGAAGCTCAGTTCGACCGTGTCGATCCAGTAGGCAGGCGCCTGGTAGTCGGCGCGGCGGATCACCTGGCTTTGGCCTTCACGCATGTCGGTCTCCTAGACGCCCTGCTTGAGGGAGGCTTGAATGAACGGATCGAGGTCGCCGTCCAACACTTTCTGGGTGTTCGAGATTTCCAGGTTGGTGCGCAGGTCCTTGATACGGCTTTGATCCAGCACGTAGCTGCGGATCTGGTGGCCCCAACCCACATCGGTCTTGGTGTCCTCGAGCTTTTGCTGTTCTTCCATCCGCTTGCGCATCTCGTGGTCGTACAGGCGCGAGCGCAGACGTTGCCAGGCGACGTCGCGGTTGGAGTGCTGGCTGCGACTGTCCTGGCATTGCACCACGATGCCGGTGGGCACATGGGTCAGACGAACCGCCGAATCGGTCTTGTTAATGTGCTGACCGCCGGCGCCGGAGGCGCGGAAGGTGTCGACACGCACGTCGGCCGGGTTGATGTTGATCTCCACCGAGTCATCGATCTCGGGGTAGACAAAGACGCTGGCAAAGCTGGTGTGACGCCCGCCCGCCGAGTCGAAAGGCGACTTGCGCACCAGGCGGTGCACGCCGGTCTCGGTGCGCAGCAGGCCGTAGGCGTACTCGCCTTCGATCTTGATGGTGGCGCTCTTGATGCCAGCGATATCGCCTGCGGATTCGTCTTCGACGTTGGACTTGAAGCCCTTGCGCTCGGCGTACTTCAGGTACTGGCGAAGCAGCATGCCGGCCCAGTCGCAGGCCTCGGTGCCGCCGGCGCCGGCCTGAATGTCCAGGAAGGCGTTCATGGGGTCGGCCGGCCGGTTGAACATGCGCCGGAACTCCAGGTCTTCGACCGTGGTGGTCAGGCGGGCCGCGTCTTCTTCGAGTGTCTGCAGGCCGGCCTCGTCGCCTTCCTCCTTGGACATCTCATAGAGCTCGAGGTTGTCCGACAGTTCGCGATCGAGCGATTGCAGCGTTAGCACGATGCCATCGAGCTGCTTTTTTTCCTTGCCCAGTTCCTGGGCGCGCTTGGGGTCGTTCCACACCGCCGGGTCTTCCAGCGATGCGTTGACGGTTCTCAGTCGTTCCGCTTTGGCATCGTAGTCAAAGATACCCCCGAAGGTCCGCGGTGCGGGCCTGGAGGTCTGCCAGCGTGGTGCCGATCAGGTTGATGCGTTCTGCGTCCATGGGGTGCGGGTCTCTTCGTCGAAAACGCCGATTTTCGCATGCCCCTGCCCCCGCCCCCCGACCTAGCGAAAGCTGCCCAGGCGGGCCTGCGCCGGCCGGTTTCCCGCGCTGGCCGCCTGCTCCAGCCAGCGCTGGGCCTGGGCCCGGTCGCTGGCCGGCAGCGCCGCCCCCTCCAGATAGGCCACCCCCAGGAAGTAACTCATTTCACTGCGCCCCACCTGCACGCCTTCCTCGGTGGCCTTGCCCGATCGCCGCACGATGGCCGGCACATCGCCGTGCCCGCTGGCGTAGGCGTGCATCTGCTCGATGGTGGTGGCGAAGAAGCGGTCGCGCCCCCGCAGCGCGGCGGCGCGATCGGGCTGCACGGCCACCCACTCGTCGGCCATCACCTGCAGGGCCTCGAAAGGGCTCATGCCCCCGCGCATGCGGGGCGAGTACCAGGCCCGCAGCATCACCTGGTCCAGCGGCTGCAGCGCGTCGACCTGGGTCGGGAAGTAACTCAGGACCGTGCGGCCCTCGGGATGCCCGCGCACCCCCATGACGTGCATGGCCTCGTGGTGGGCGCAGCGCCCGACATCGCGTGTGCGCATGCGCATCACCGCCGTGTCGATGCGCGTCTCCTGCCGAAACGACAGGGTCGTGGCGCAGGGCTGCTGGTCTTGCATCGCCGTGTTCGGCGTGACCTCCACGATCAGGTTGGCCACTTGCTCGGGCTGCTGGCTCACGTCGATCAGCCGCACGCCCGCCGTCTGAGTCACGGCGCGTAGGGCCTGCATCACGGTGTCGCGGTGCGCGGACACCTGCACGCCGGCCAGGCGCACGCGCACATCGCCTTCCCAGCGCACCACCCGGGTCGGGATGCCGCTTTGGTGCCACAGGGATTCCCACAGGGTGTCCAGGCCCGCCTCGAAATCGTCGCTGGCGCGGGCCAGGCCAGGCAGGCAGGCGGCCACCCCCAGCAGGAGGGATACAAGCAATCGGACCTTGAACACAGCCAGCACCTCGGCAATGACGGAGGCCCAGCTTAGAGGTGGGAGACCGCCTACAGAGCGGCGGCGGGGGCGCCTACATCAAGCTTCGGCGGAATCTGCCAAGAAATTCTCAATTTCGCGGGCGACGGCGTCGGACTGGTCGTGGTGCAGCATGTGGCCGGCGTCGTCGACCTGGGCCTGGCGGACCCTGGGGACATGGGCCAGTCGCTCATGAAATTGCGCCAGCGTGTACTGGCCTTGCCACCACTGGGTCAGGCTGTCGTCGCTGGCCTGCACCCAGAGCACGGGCGCGGTGATGCGCTTGTACATCTCCAGGATCTCTTCGAGCCGCCAGAGCGTGGCGCTGGTGATCTTGTGCGCCGGATCGCCCAGGATGCGCCAGCGGCCGTCGGCGTCCTGGCGCGCCCAGTGCTGCGCCAGCCATTGCGCCTTGGCGGGGGCCAGGCGCGGGTTGGTCTTGATCAGGCGCGCGGCCACGCCTTCGAGGCTGTCGTAGGCCTTTAGATCTTTCTCGCCGCGGTGGTAGGCCTTGATGTCGTCCATCCAGCGCGCGTAGCGGCCGGGGGCTTGGGCGGGCCGGCTGGCGGGCAGTCCGAAGCCTTCGAGGTTCACCAGGCGCCGGATCCGCTCGGGGCGGGCCCCCGCGTACATCATGGCCACGTTGCCGCCCATGCTGTGGCCCACCAGATCCACCGCCTGGCCCGGGGCGTAGTGATCGAGCAAGGCGTCCAGGTCGGCCAGGTAGTCGGGGAACCAGTAGACATCGGTGCCCGGCACCTCGGTCAGCCCGTAGCCGCGCCAGTCGGGGGCGATGATGAAGCGGTCGCTGCGCAGGGCGTCGATCACGAACTGCCAGGACGCCCCCACATCCATCCACCCGTGCACCATCACCACCGGCACCTGGCCTGGCGTGGGCTCACCCCACAGTCGTACGTGATAAGACAGGCGCCGTATCGGGACAAACTCGCTGCGGGACGTGCGTCGGGGTTGATACATTCGGGCGATCATAAGGAGACCGACCATGGGCCACAGTCAAGCCAGCGACAACCATGCGGCCTTGCACGCGGGCTTTGGCTGGCAGGTGCCGGCGTCTTTCAACATTGCGCAGGCCTGCTGCACGCGCTGGGCGCAGGGCGCCGATGCTGCCACCCGCATCGCGGTGCGCGCCCACGGCTTGGCGGCGGGCCCCGACACCTTGAGCTACGCGCAGTTGCAGCAGCGGGCCAACCGCCTGTCCAACCTGCTGCGGACCCTGGGTGTGCGCCGGGGTGACCGCGTGGCCATCGTGCTGCCCCAGCGCCTGGAGACGGCGGTGGCCTATATGGCGGTGTTCCAGCTGGGGGCGGTGGCCATGCCGCTGTCCATGCTGTTTGGCCCCGAGGCCTTGCAATACCGCCTGCATGACAGCGAAGCGGTGGTGGCGATCTGCGACGAAAGCTCGGTGGCCTCGCTGTTGTCGGTGCGCGCACAGTGTCCGGCCCTGCGCACCCTGGTGGGCCTGGGCGCGGCCGCCCTGCGCGCCGACCTGGATTTCGAGGTGGGCCTGGCCGCCCAATCGGCCACCTTCAAGCCGGTGCGCACCCGCGCCGACGAAGCCGCGGTCTTGATCTACACCAGCGGCACCACCGGCGCGCCCAAGGGCGCCCTGATCCCGCACCAAGCCCTCATTGGCAATCTGCCGGGATTCGTGTGCAGCCAGAACTGGTTTGGCTTCGACCCGCAGGGCCCGGTGGGGGCTGGGCAAAGCGCCGCGGTGTTCTGGTCGCCCGCCGACTGGGCCTGGACCGGTGGGCTCATGGACGCCTTGCTGCCCACCCTGTATTTCGGTCGGCCCATCGTGGCCAGCAACGCCCGCTTCAGCCCCGAGCTGGCCTTCACCCTGATGCAGCAGCATGGGGTGACCCACACCTTCCTCTTTCCCACAGCGCTCAAGGCCATGATGAAGGCCTACCCCCAGCCGCGCGCGCAGTTTCGCCTGCGTCTGCAGGCCATCATGAGCGCTGGCGAAGCGGTGGGGGATGCGGTCTACGCCTATTGCCGCGACGAGTTGGACGTCATCGTCAACGAGATGTTCGGCCAGACCGAGATCAACTACATCGTCGGCAATTGCGCCATGAACCATCAGCCCTCGGCCGTGGGCTGGCCAGCGCGCCCCGGCAGCATGGGCCGACCCTATCCGGGGCACCGTGTGGCCGTGATCGACGACGCGGGCCGCGAATGCCCCCCCGGCGTGCCCGGTGACGTGGCCCTGCATCGGCGTGACGTGCATGGCGACCCCAACCCCATCTTCTTCCTGGGTTACTGGAAGCGTGACGACGCCACCGCCGCCAAATTCACCGGCGACTGGTGCCGCACCGGCGATCTGGCGGTGCGCGACGCCGACGGCTACCTCTGGTACCAGGGCCGGGCCGACGACGTGTTCAAGGCCGCCGGCTATCGCATCGGCCCGGGCGAGATCGAGAACTGTCTGGTCAAGCACCCGGCGGTGGCCAATGCCGCTGTCGTGCCCAAGCCCGATGCGGATCGCGGCGCGCTGGTCAAGGCCTATGTGGTGCTGGCCCCCCAAGCGGCGGCCCAGCGCGCGGGCGCGCCCGATGCCCAGGCCTGGGACGCGCATCTCATCGCGCAGTTACAGTCCCATGTGAGAGGACAGCTGGCGCCCTATGAATACCCCAAGGAAATCGAGTTCATCGACCAGTTGCCTATGACCACCACGGGCAAGGTGCAGCGCCGCGTGCTGCGCCTGCAAGAAGAAGAACGCGCCCGCGTGCGCCCCACCCCATGACCGCTTTCGATCCCGCTTCCCTGTCTCCTGCCTCCGGCCGCCAGTGCCTGCGGGGCCTGTTCGACGCCGCCTTGCAGGCGGTCGATCCGCTCCAGAGCGTGCCGCGCCACCTGCCGCCGCGCCCGCGTGGGCGCACCGTGGTGGTGGGCGCTGGCAAGGCCGCCGCGCGCATGGCTCTGGCCCTGGAGCAGTCCTGGGACGGGCCGCTGTCGGGCCTGGTGGTGACGCGCTATGGTCACGGCGAACCTTGCCGCCAGATCGAGGTGGTCGAGGCTGGTCATCCCATGCCCGATGACGCTGGCCTGCAGGCGGCCCAGCGCATACGCACGATGGTCGAGGGCCTGAGCGCCGACGACCTGGTCATCGCGCTGGTCTCTGGCGGCGGCTCGGCCCTGCTCACCGCACCGGCGGCGGGCATCACCCTCGAGGACAAGCGCGCGGTCACCAGCGCGCTGCTGCGATCGGGTGCGGCCATCGGCGAGATGAACTGCGTGCGCCGCCACCTCTCGTCCATCAAGGGCGGCAAGCTCGGTGACGCCTGCGGTCTGGCGTCTGTGTGGACGCTGGTGCTGTCTGATGTGCCCGGCGATGACCCGCGCACCGTGGCCTCCGGCCCCACGCTGGCCGACGACTCCACGCCGGCCGATGCCTTGGCGGTGCTGCAACGCCATGGCATCACCCCGCCCGCACCGGTGCTGCGCCTGCTGCAGGCCACGCCGGTGGCGCGTGCGCGCCAGGCCCTGGGCCCGCGCGAGTGCCGCGTGATCGCCACCGCCCAGGGTGCGCTCGAGGCCGCCGCCGCAGCCGCCCAGGCCCAGGGCCTGCGCACCCTGATCCTGGGCAATGCGCTGGAGGGCGAGGCCCGCCATGTCGGTATGGTCCACGCAGGCCTGGCGCGCCAGGTGGCCCTGCACGGTCAGCCTGCGCCCGCGCCGCTGGTGCTGCTGTCTGGCGGCGAGACCACTGTGACCGTCACCGGCCAGGGCCGCGGCGGGCGCAATGCCGAATTCCTGCTCGGCGCGCAGATCGGCGTGGCCGACCTGGGGCGTGTCTGGGGGCTGGCCGCCGACACCGACGGCATCGATGGGTCTGAATCGAACGCGGGCGCGGTCTTCGGCCCGGATAGCTGGGCCCGTGGCCAGGCGCTGGGCCTGTCCCCCCGTGAGATGCTGGGGCGCAACGATGCCTATAGCTGGTTCGAGGCGCTGGGCGACCTGGTGGTGACCGGGCCCACGCGCACCAACGTCAACGATTTCCGCGCACTCTTGATTGCCTGACCATGAACATGAACCTTGTACGCCTGGGCCGCAGCGACCTGCACGTCACCCCTATTTGCCTGGGCACCATGACCTTTGGGGAACAGGTGGCCGAGCCCCTGGCCCATGACATCCTGGACCGCTCGCTCGAGTGCGGCATCAATTTCCTGGACACCGCCGAGATGTACGCGGTGCCCGCGCGGGCCGAGACCTG
>CANGSD010000035.1 GCA_947455875.1 Comamonadaceae bacterium | reverse complement strand
GCTGAAATGTCCAAGACCCTGGGCCAGTCCATCGTGGTCGAAAACAAGCCGGGCGTGAACGGCATGCTCGGCGCCGCCGATGTGGCCAAGGCCGCCCCCGACGGCTACACCATCCTCATTGGCACCAACAGCACCAACGCGGCCCTCAAGAGCCTGATGAAGCAGCTGCCTTACAACCAGGACACTGCGTTCGCGCCTCTGGGCTATCTGGGCTCGGTGCCCCTGATCGTGGGTGTGAACAACGATGTGCCCGCCAAGACCCTGCGCGATTTCGTCAACCTGGCCAAGACCAAGCCCGGTCATGTCACCTTCGCCAGCGCCAGCACCTCGCAGCTGGTGTCCTCCGAGATGCTGGCCAGCATGGCCGGCGTGCAAATGACCAACGTGCCTTACAAGAGCGGCCCTGCGGCCATGACCGACCTGATCGGCGGTCAGGTGAACATGTTCACCGCCGACTTTGCAGTCATGCTGCCGCAGGTCAAGGGCGGCAAGGTGCGCGGGCTGGCGGTCACGTCCACCAAGCGCTCGCCGGCCATCCCCGAGTTGCCCACGGTCAATGAGGCCCTGGGCCTGAAGGACTACGAGCTGATCGCCTACTTCGCGATGTTCGCACCCGCGGGCACGCCGGCCGACATCGTCGCCAAGTTCAACCAGGCGATCAACGCCGCGGCGAACAGCAAGGAGCTGCAAGAGAAGTTCGCGCCCATCGGCTTCGCCGTCGAGCCTGGCACCCCTGAGGCGCTGGCCCGCCGCACCCAGTTGGAAACGGCCAAGTGGGCCAAGGCCATCAAGGACGCGAAGATCGAACCGCAGTGACGCGCCAGCCTTGATCGCTCCCGCTTCCGACGCGCAGGCCCTGCGCCTGGCGCGCCTCCTCGTGTGGGTGCTGCCCGCGCTGTGGTCGTCCAATTACCTGATCGCCCGCGCCGCCTCGGGCGTGGTCAGCCCCCATGTGCTGGCCCTGGGGCGCTGGGGGTTGGTCGGGCTGATGCTCTTGCCCTGGGTCTGGCGTGATCTGGCCAGCCTCGCGCGCGTCTGGCGGGCCGAGGCCGGACGCATGCTCGTGCTGGGCGCGCTGGGCATGTGGGTGTGTGGCGCCTTCGTCTACCAGGGCGCCATCACCACCTCGGCGATCAACATCGGCCTGATCTATGCCGCCTCGCCCGTGGGCATTGCGCTGGCCGGTCGCTGGCTTTTGAAAGAGAAGGCGACTCTCACTCAGCGTCTGGGCATGGCCTTCGCCTTGCTCGGCGTGCTCGTGGTGATCTCCCGCGGCGATCCGGCCAGCTTGCTGGCCGTCCAATTGGTCCCTGGTGACGTGTGGATTGCTGTCGCGGCGACGGGCTGGGCGGCCTACACCGTGCTGCTTCAGCGCTGGCCCACCACCCTTAACGCGCGCCAGCGCCTGGCCTGCATCGTGGTCGGGGGTCTGTTGGTGCTGTTGCCCTTTACCGCGCTGGAGGTCTACCTGCTGCCCACGCCGCCCCTGTCCTGGAAGGCGCTGATGCTGATCGTGCTCGCTGCCCTGCTGCCCGGATTCCTGTCGTATCAGGCCTATAGCTTCATGCTCAATGTCCTGGGAGCCACGCGCACCTCGGTGATGCTGTACCTGGCCCCGCTGTACGGGGCGTTCAATGCGTGGTGGATTTTGGGTGAGGCACCGGCGTGGTTTCATGCGGCGGGCGCCGCCTTGATCCTGCCCAGTATTTACCTGGCGACGCGAGGCTCGGTCTCGCGGCCCACCTGATTTTCAAGGAGACGCACGATGCCGGGCCCCTTAGAAGGACTGAAGATCATCGAAATGGCAGGCCTGGGGCCTGCGCCGTTTTGCGCCATGTTGTTTGCCGACATGGGCGCGCAGGTGGTGCGTATCGAGCGACCCGGCGGTGCTGCCCGATTGAGCAAATACGACATCACAGCGCGCGGGCGCCCGGCGCTGGACCTGGACCTGCGTACGCCCGAGGGTGTGCAGACAGTCTTGCGCATGCTCGATACCGCGGATGTTCTGATCGAGGGCTTTCGCCCCGGCGTGATGGAGCGCCTGGGCGTGGGCCCCGACATCTGCCTGGCGCGCCGTCCATCTCTGGTTTATGGCCGCATGACGGGCTGGGGTCAGCAAGGCCCCTTGGCAAAGGCCGCTGGCCACGATATCAATTACCTGGCCCTCACGGGCGCCTTGCATGCGATCGGCCTGCCCGATCAACCGCCGGTGCCGCCTCTGAATCTAGTCGCTGATTTCGGCGGGGGCGCGATGATGCTGGCCTTTGGCGTGCTGGCCGCCAGCTTCGAGGCACAGCGCTCGGGCCAGGGCCAGGTGGTGGATGCGGCGATGACCGATGGCGCTTCGCTGCTGTCGGCCATGATGTACGGGTTTCGTGCTGCGGGCCACTGGACGCTCGGCCGCCAAGAGAACATGCTCGATGGCGGCGCGTATTTTTACGGCACCTACGCCTGCGCCGACGGCAAGTACGTCGCCATCGGCCCGCTCGAGCCGCAGTTCTATGCCTTGCTCCTAGACCTGTGCGGCATCGACGACACCGAGCTGCGCACCTTGCAAAACGAGCGCGCGCGCTGGCCCGAGTTTCGCCAGCGTCTGGCCGCCGTGTTCCGTACGCGCACGCGCGACGCATGGTGCACGTTGCTGGAAGGCACAGATGCCTGCTTCGCGCCGGTGCTCGATTGGGAAGAGGCGCCGCGCCACCCGCACAACCAGGCCCGGAACACTTTTGTCGAGATCGAGGGTGTGGTCCAGCCCGCTGCGGCGCCGCGCCTGAGTCGCACACCGGGCACAGCGGGCCCGGTGATCAAGGCAGATCGCGAGACGATCCTGCGCGCCTGGGGGCTCTGAGTCTGCGCAGAGGGCGCTGAGCCCCTGGCGACTCGCCGTATCAGGCCTGGGGCGCGTCCGACCCAGGCGCTTCGCCCGCAGCTTCTTGCACCTGCATCTTCTCGGCCACCGTCGCGAACTTACTGTATTTATGCAGGATCGGCACCAGCTGGCCGTAGATGCGCGGGTTGCCCGCCAGACATTCCTTCTGCTCCAGGAAGTCGGCTTCGCCCGTGAAATTGCCGATCAAGCCGCCCGCTTCCTGCACCAGCAGCGAACCCGCTGCCACGTCCCAGGGCGACAGGCCCGTCTCGAAGAAACCATCGGTGAAGCCGGCCGCCACATAAGCCAGGTCCAGGGCAGCGGCGCCGGGGCGGCGCAGGCCGGCGGTGCGTTGCATCACCTCGCCCATCATGCGCAGGTAGTTGTTGAAGTTGTCGCCGGGGCGGAAGGGAAAGCCGGTGGAAATCAGGCACTGACGCAGGTCGGTGCGCTTGCTCACACGCATGCGGCGCTCGTTCATGTAGGCGCCGCGTCCGCGCGTGGCGGTGAACAGGTCGTTGCGACTCGGGTCATAGATCACGGCCTGTTCGATCTTGCCCTTGACCGCCAGCGCGATGCTCACGCAATAGACCGGGAAGCCGTGGATAAAGTTGGTGGTACCGTCCAGCGGATCGATGATCCAGACGAAATCGGAGCCTTGCCTTCCCTGCGTCTTACCCGACTCCTCGGCCCAGATGGCGTGGTCGGGGTAGGCCGTCAGCAGCGTCTCGATGATGGTGGCCTCGGCCGCATGGTCCACCTCGGTGACGAAGTCGTTCACCTGCTTTTGCGACACGCGCACGGCTTCAACGTCGAGGGCGGCGCGGTTGATGATGGCGCCGGCGGCGCGGGCGGCCTTGATGGCCACGTTCAGCATGGGGTGCAGGTTGGACGACATGGATTGTTAAGGGCAAGAGCGCGCCCCGGTCTTGGGGCAGGAGTCCGCACCGGCGATGCGGGCGGCGACAATGGCGCTATTGTACTTTTGCCCCCAAGACACCCGTGCAGACCCGCTTCATCCTGATTCAGACCAGCCACGCCGGCAATGTGGGCGCCGCTGCGCGTGCCCTGAAGGTCATGGGCTTTGACGATCTGGTGCTGGTCGATCCGCGTTGGCCTGATGTCCTCACGCGCGAGGAGACCTTGCAGCGTGCCAGCGGCGCCACCGACATCCTGGCGCGGGCCCGCGTGGTGGCCACCCTGGACGAGGCCCTGGACGGCGTGTCCCACCTGTGCGCCACCGCCATGACCCCGCGCGACTTCGGTCCGCCCACGCGGGCCCCGCGCGAGCACTTGGCCGGCCTGGCGCAGGCGGCGGGCGCGTCCGAAGCCGAGGCCGAGGTCGAGGCTGGCGTGGCCTTCCTGTCCGGTCCCGCGCGTTTCGGCATGAGCAATGCCGACGTCTATCGTTGTCATGTGGCTTTGCAGATTCCCACCGACCCGGCCTATGGGTCTCTGAACCTGGCCGCAGCCATTCAGGTCATCGCCTACGAATGGCGCCAGGCCCTGGGCGGCTTTGCGGTGCCTGCAAGCCCCGAGACGCCTACCAGCCCCCTGGCCGATGCCCGCGCAGTGTCGGGCCTACTCGCGCATTGGGAAGAGGCGCTGGTGGACGTTGGCTTTCTGGATCCGGCTGCGCCCAAGAAACTCATGCCGCGCCTGAACCAGTTGTTCAACCGCGCCCGCCTCACCCCTGAAGAAATCCACATCCTGCGGGGGATTGCCAAGGCGATGAGCGACGCGAAGCGCGGAATTTGACCTCGGCGTAGACTTGTCCCCCATGTTCAACCGCCTGCGTTCCGACATCCAGTGCATCCTCGAGCGCGACCCCGCTGCCCGCAGCCGCTGGGAGGTCCTCACCTGCTATCCGGGCTTGCACGCGCTGGTGATGCACCGGCTCGCGCACGGACTGTGGATCCGGGGCCTGTGCTGGCTTGGGCGCTTTGTCTCGCATGTCTCGCGCTGGCTCACCGGCATCGAGATCCACCCGGGCGCCACCATCGGCAACGGCGTTTTCATTGATCACGGCATGGGCGTGGTGATCGGCGAGACCGCCGTCATCGGCGACGGCTGCACCATCTACCAGGGCGTGACCCTGGGCGGCACATCCCTCTACAAAGGAGCCAAGCGCCATCCCACCTTGGGCAAGAACGTGGTGGTCAGCGCCGGCGCCAAGGTGCTCGGTGGCTTTGAAGTGGGGGACGGCGCCAAGATCGGCAGCAATGCGGTGGTCATCAAGCCGGTACCCGCGGGTGCGACCGCGGTAGGCATTCCGGCGCGCATCATCCAGGCCGAGGATTCGCTGCGCCGCGAGGCGGTGGCCAGCAAGATGGGGTTCTCGGCCTATGGCATCACCGAGAACGACGACCCGCTGTCGCAGGCCATGCGCGGTCTGATCGACAACGCGGCGTCGCAGGAGCATCAGATCGCCTTGCTCTGGCAAGCGATCGAGAAGCTCTCGAACGAGCGGCGCGAAGCCGATTGCGTGCCGCTGGACGCCGCCAAAACGGCGAGCTTCGAGGCGGACAAGCTCTCGCAGCTGGTGGGCAAGTAGGCCGCGCGGGCGGCCGCGTCTTCAGGCCGTTCGCGGCGCCCGAATTGCGTTCTTGGGCCGGAACGCCTTGCACACGGCGTCGTCCGTTTCCAGATAAGGCCCGCCGATCAGATCGATGCAATACGGCACGGCCGCAAAAATCCCTGGCACCACGGACTTCCCTTGGTCATCTCGCAGACCTTCGAGCGTCTCCTGGATGGACTTGGGTTGCCCCGGCAGGTTGATGATCAAGCTCTTGCCCCGGATCACCGCCACCTGCCGTGACAGGATGGCGGTGGGCACGAACTTCAGGCTGATTTGACGCATCTGCTCGCCAAAGCCTGGCATCTCGCGGTCGGCGATCGCCAGCGTCGCCTCCGGCGTCACATCGCGCGGCGCAGGGCCGGTGCCGCCCGTGGTCAGGACCAGCGCGCAGCCTGCATCGGCCAGTTCCACCAACGCCGCGCTGATACGGTCTTTCTCGTCGGGGATCAGCCGCGCCTCAAAGGTGATCGGGTTGCGCAGCGCACGCGTGAGCCAGTCCTGAAGCGCCGGCAGGCCCTTGTCTTCATAGACGCCGGACGAGGCGCGGTCGCTGATCGACACGATGCCGATGCGAACGCTGTCGTGCGCGGGCCGGGGCTCAGTCATGGTCGTTCTCCTGGGAAGTTGCTGGTGCAGACCCATCGCCTGCTGCGAGCTGCTCGCGCACCAGCTGAAAGATGTCGCGGTAGGCCCGCCCCTGGCGCGGCGCCAGCCCGCGCGAGATCGCGTCTGCATCCGGCCGGTCCTTGCGTGCCTGACGCACCAGCGAGCGCAGTTGCTGGCCGTCGGTGTCCGGGTAGCGCGTGAGCCAGTCGCCCACCGCCTCGTCACGGGTGATCAGGTCCTCGCGCCAGCGCTCGGCTTCGTGCAGGGCCAGGGTCTCGCGGGCTGAGGCGCCGTGTTGGGCGGCCAGGGCCTCGCGGATGGCCTCCAAAGTGGTTTCGTCCAAGCCCCGCATCAGCTTGCCCACAAACTGCATCTGGCGACGCTTGCCCTCGAAGTTCGTGATGCGTCCGGCCTCGGCCAGGGCGTCGAGCAGCTTCTCGGACAAGCCCAGGCCCGCCAGCAGGTCCGCGCGCAGGGTAACCAGCGATTCGCCCAGCTTTTGCAGCTCGGCGCTCTCCTTTTTCAGGTCGGTGCGGCTGACGTCTGTGCCTTTGAGTTCGGCCTTGAGCTGCAAATCCAGCTCGCTGCCCTCGGCAACGAACTGGCCGCGCACGAAGTAGCCTTTTTTGGGTTTGCGTGACATGGTGGGAATGGGGAGGGCGGACAACGCCGCACGGGGGGCGCAAGTATCATAGCCCCGCCATGAATACACCCGCCTCCAGCCTCCCCGCCCGCACCGACAGCGGCTTTGCCTACACCCGCGCCTATTTCGAGCAATTGGTCGATATGGCCCTGGGGCATGCGAAAAAGCTCGGGGCCACCGACGCTGGCGCCGAGGCCTCCGAGGGCTGCGGTCTGAGCGTGTCAGTGCGCAAGGGCGAATTGGAAAACGTGGAGCGCAATCGCGACAAGTCTCTGGGCATCACCGTCTATGTCGGACAGCGCCGGGGCAATGCCAGCACCTCTGACTTCTCGGAGGCCGCCATCCGCCAGACCGTGCAGGCCGCCTACGACATCGCCCGCTTCACCGCCGAAGATCCGGTGGCGGGTCTGCCGGACGCCGCCGACGTCGCGCGGGCCCACGAGCAGCCCGAGTTGGACCTGTTTCACCCCTGGACGCTCGATAGCGAGCAGGCCGCCCAGATGGCCCTGGCCTGCGAGGCCGCAGCCCTCAAGACCAGCCGCAAGATCACCAACAGCGAAGGCGCGGGCGTGTCCGCGCAGCAAAGCCATTTCTTCAGCGCTCACACCCAGGGGTTTCGCGGTGGCTATGCCACCTCGCGTCACTCCATGTCGGTGGCGCCCATCGCCGGTCGCGGCGACAACATGCAGCGCGACGCCTGGTACACCTCGATGCGTCGCGCGCAAGACCTCGCCTCGCCCGAAGCCGTGGGCCGCTACGCCGCCGAGCGCGCACTCTCGCGCCTGAATGCGCGCAAGATCTCCACCCGCGAATGCCCGGTGCTGTTCGAATCGCCGCTGGCGGCGGGTCTGCTGGGATCGTTTGTGCAGGCCACCAGTGGCGGGCCGCTGTACCGACGCAGCACCTTCTTGCTCGACTCCCTGGGCCAGCAGGTCTTCCCCTCGCACATTGACCTGCACGAAGACCCGCATGTGGCCCGCGGCAAGGGCAGCGCGCCGTTTGACGATGAAGGCGTACGCACCACCGCGCGCAAGGTGGTCGATGCCGGCCAGGTGGGCGGCTATTTCCTGTCCACCTATTCGGCCCGCAAACTGGGCATGAAGACCACTGGCAACGCGGGTGGCTCTCACAACCTGACCCTGACCTCGCGCCTGACCCAGCCCGGTGACGACCTCGACGCCATGCTGCGCAAGCTGGGCACGGGCCTGTTCGTGATCGAGCTGATGGGGCAGGGCGTGAACTACGTCACCGGCGACTACTCGCGTGGAGCCAGTGGCTTCTGGGTCGAGAAGGGCCGGATCGCCTACCCGGTCGAAGAGATCACCATCGCCGGCAATCTCAAGGACATGTTCCTGGGGCTCGAGGCCCTGGGTGCCGACACCTACAACTACGGCGCCAAGACCGTGGGCTCGATCCTGATCAACCGGATGAAGGTGGCGGGGAGTTAAGGCTCCCCCCCGAAGCGCCTTCAGCGCCTCCCCCTCAAGGGGGCGGCACCAGCGGCCCGGCAAAGCCGGTTCCGCGGTGGCCCCGCATGGACCCCTTAACCGGCGAGCGCGGCTTTGACCGCGGCCGACACCTGACCCATATCGGCCTTTCCCGCTAGGCGCGACTTGACCGCCCCCATCACCTTGCCCATGTCGCCGGGGCCCTTGGCTCCGAGTTCGGTGACGATGGCCCGCACTTCGGCGGCCACCTCGTCGGCCGACAGGCGCGCCGGCAGGTAGACCTGCAGCACGGCCATCTCGGCGGCTTCCTTGTCGGCCAGGTCCTGGCGCGCGGCCTTCTGGAAGGCCTCGATGCTGTCCTTGCGCTGCTTGATCAACTTGTCGACGATGGCGACGACTGCGGTGTCATCGAGCTCCACCCGCTCGTCCACTTCTTTTTGCTTGATGGCGGCGGTGAGCATGCGGATGGCGCCCAGGCGCTCGCTGTCCTTGGCGCGCATGGCGGCCTTCATGTCGTCGGTGATGCGTTCTTTCAGGGACATGGTGGGGGTCCTCTCAGCAATAGGTCGTGGTCAAAAAATCAAAAGCCCGCAT
>CANGSD010000034.1 GCA_947455875.1 Comamonadaceae bacterium | reverse complement strand
GTGGGCGGTGCCCGGCCCACGCAGCAGGCGGCCGCCTACGTGATCGGCATGGCCCTGGGTTCGGCCCTGGCCCATGCCGCGCCCGACGTTCCGCCCGAGAAATACCCCGAGCTGGGCGCCCGCTACCGTCACCACTACACCCGCCACCAGGACGACCTGAGTTTGTTCGAGGGCGTGCTGCCCCTGCTGCATGACCTGCGAGGTCGACATCACTGGCTGGCCGTGGCCACCGGCAAGTCGCGGCGGGGCCTGGATGAAGCCTTGCACGCCGTGGAATTGCACGGTGTGTTCGACGGTAGCCGCACCGCCGACGAGACCGCCGGCAAGCCGCATCCGCGCATGCTGCACGAGTTGATGCGCGAGTTCGGCGTCGAGCCCGAGCGCACCCTCATGATCGGTGACACCACCCACGACCTGCAGATGGCGCTGAATGCGGGCTGCGCCAGTGTCGGCGTGAGCTACGGCGCGCACGAGCCCGAGGGCTTTGAAGTGCTCGGCCCGAGGCACATCGCCCATTCGGTGCGCGACCTGCACGACTGGCTGCTGCAACACGCCTGACACCCGGCACGAGGACCTGATATGCAGGAACAAGCCATTCCCCTTTGCAATTCCGGCGACCTGGTCGAGGGCAGCCAGGCCGTCCCCTTTGACGTGGTCCATGCTGGCCAAACGTGTCGCGCCTTTGCCATCCGCTTTGAGGGGCAGGTGCATGCCTTCCTCAATCGCTGCACCCATGTGGCGATGGAGATGGACTACCAGCCCGATCGCTTTTTTGACGACAGTGGCCAGTGGCTGCTGTGCGCCACCCATGGTGCGACCTACCGGCCCGACACCGGCGAATGTGTCGGCGGGCCCTGCCGCGGCGGTCTGGTCAAGATCGCCATGAGTGAGCACGAGGGCGTGGTCCGCTGGCATACTGACTGGAACCTGCAACCCGTCGTCTTCTGACGACCTTCCTCACACACGCCCATGATCGACGACACCCCACCGCGCGAGCCTGCGCCCTCGAAGCCGGACGCGTCTGAACGCGGTGCCCACTGGGAGCGCGACACGCTCGAGCGCCTCATGTTCGCCACCCTCAAGGAGCAACGGCAGGCTCGCATCTGGCGCAGCACCCTCCGTGTGGCCTGGCTGGCTTTCTTGGTCGCGATGGCTTGGCTCATTTTCAAGAGCGACGGGTCGTATGGGCCGTCGCACACCGACAAGGCGCATCCGCACACGGCGGTGGTCGAGATTCGCGGCGAGATCGGTGCGGGTCAGGAAGCCAGCGCCGAGTTCCTGGTGTCGTCCCTGCGCGCCGCCTTCGAAGACGTCGGCTCGCAAGGCGTGGTGCTTCTGATCAACTCTCCCGGCGGCAGCCCCGTGCATGCGGGCATGATCAATGACGAAATCCGTCGCTTGAAGGAAAAGCATAAAAAGCCGGTGTACGCCGTCGTCGAGGACTCCTGTGCCTCGGCGGCCTACTACATCGCTGCCGCCACCGACCGCATCTTTGTCGACAAGGCCAGCATCGTGGGCAGCATCGGCGTGCTGATGGACGGCTTCGGTTTCGTCGGCCTGATGGACAAGCTCGGTGTCGAGCGTCGTCTCATGACGGCCGGCGAGAACAAGGGCTTTCTCGATCCCTTCAGCCCGCAGACCCCCCAGCAGAAGGCCTATGCCCAGAGCATGCTCAATCAGGTACATGGTCAATTCATCGAGGTGGTCAAGGCCGGCCGCGGCGACCGCTTGAAGCAAACCCCCGAGTTGTTCAGTGGTCTGTTCTGGACGGGCCAGCAGGCCATCGACCTGGGGCTGGCCGACCAGTTGGGCAGCATCGACCTGGTCGCCCGCGACGTGATCAAGGCCGAAGATCTGGTGGACTACACGCGCCGCGACAACGTGGCCGAGCGTCTGGCCAAGAAGTTCGGCGCCGCCATGGGCGAGGGCGCGGTGCGGGCCATCCAGGCCGGCGGCTTCCAACTGCGCTGAGCGCAACCGGGCGTCGCCGGGGCGCCCGCTCAGCGCCCGATGCCAAACACCGCGGGCCCGTTGCCGATGGCAGGGACTGCGGACTGCTTCCAGGCCTTGACCGGCGCGCTGCGGGTGCGCGCGTCGGCCATCGTGAGGCCGGTGCTGATCGCCAGTTGCGTCGTGCCTTGCAGGCCTTCCAGCAAGGCCCCGAGCATCGCCGCATTTCGGTAGGGCGTTTCGATGAACAACTGCGCCTGCCCGGTGCGCAGGGCCAGGGCTTCGAGCTCGCGCAGACGCTGCAGGCGCTGCGCCGCGTCCTGCGGCAGATAGCCCACGAATGCGAAGTTCTGGCCATTGAGGCCACTGGCCGCCATCGCCAGCAGCAGCGACGAAGGCCCCACCAGCGGCACGACCTGCAGACCCAGCGCATGCGCCGCGCGCACCACCGAGGCGCCGGGGTCGGCTACCGCCGGCATGCCGGCCTCACTCATGAGCCCCATATCGTGTCCGTCCAGCGCAGGCTGCAGCAAGGCGCGCACATCGTGACCGGTGCCGCTATCGCCTTTCTTGTGCAGATCGCGCGGCAACTCCACCAGCTGCTGCTGTTGCAGCGGTGCGGCCAGGGGGTGTAACTCGCCGATGCGCTTGAGGCAGGCGCGTGTGGTCTTGGCGTTTTCGCAAATCCAGTGGGTCAGGGCGGCGGCGGCCGAGAGCGTGGCCTGCGGCAGCACATCACCGATCGGAGCCTGCGTGTCGCAGCCGAAATCCAGGGGTGCGGGCACCAGGAACAGGCGGCCCGGTGGGGTCATGCCAGCAGCCTCACACCCGCCGCGCGCAGCATCCGGCAGGTTCGTATCAGGGGCAGGCCGACCAGGGCCGTCGGGTCGTCGTTGTCGATGGACTCAAGCAGACTGATGCCCAGGCCCTCGCTCTTGGCGCTGCCCGCGCAGTCATAGGGTGTCTCGGCCCGCAGATAGGCCTCGATTTCGTCGTCGCTCAGATCGCGAAAGCGCACGCGCACGGGCGCGATGTCCGATTGTTCGAAGCCGCTGTCCAGGCACACCACGGCCACCGCGGTCTGGAACACCACGATGCGACCGCGCATGCGTTGCAGCTGCTGCACGGCCCGCGCGTGCGTGCCCGGCTTGCCCAGGGGCTCGCCGTCGAGATCGGCCACCTGGTCGGAGCCGATCACCGCCGCCTGCGGGTAGCGCGCAGCGACGGCGCGGGCCTTGGCCAGGGCCAGCCGGCCGGCCAGTGCCTGCGGCGTTTCGCCGGGCTGCGGGGTCTCGTCCACATCGGGCGCTGCCACATCAAAGGGAATGCGCAGGCGCGCCATCAGCTCGCGCCGGTACACCGAGGTTGACCCCAGCACCACGGGGCGGTTCGGCGCGGAAAGCGAGGGGCTGGACATGGGGCGATTCTCTTACACTGCCCGCATGCCCAAGGAGTTCCACGCCCACGCGCTCGATGTCAAGGCCTTCGCCGAAGCGGGCGCCGACATCGCGGGCGCCAGCACACTGGGCCAATTCGAGCGTCTGATGGCCGAGACCGAAGGCCGCGGCGCGGACCTGCCCCTGACCTGGTCGGCGCGCGGCGAGTTGCGCAACCCCCGTCATGTCCAGCCCGATGTCTGGCTGCACCTGCAGGCGCAGGCGGTCTTGCCCCTGACCTGCCAGCGTTGCCTGACGCCGGTGTCGGTGCCGGTGACGGTCGCCCGCGACTTTCGCTTCGTGGCCGATGAAGCCACCGCCGAGGCCCAGGACGATGCGTCCGAGGAAGATCTGCTCGTGATCAGCCGCAGCTTCGCGTTGCCGGCCCTGATCGAGGACGAATTCCTGATGGAAATGCCCCTGGTGCCCCTGCACGAGACCTGCCCGCAGCCGGTCAAGCTCAGTGTGGCGGACCCGGATTTTGAGGACGAAAGTCCTCAGGAGAACCCGTTCGCCGTGCTGGGCCGGCTCAAGGGCAGACCGGGCTGAGTCGCCGGGACGGGCGGCTTGGGCTATACTCGTGGGCTTTTGCGCAACCCGTTGTGCGGTATAGCCGCCTTCTGATCGCGCCTTCACCCACCCCTTTTTTTCGTGGCTGCAGCCGCTGCAGCGCGTTCCTTTTTCAGGAGACCGTCATGGCCGTCCAGCAAAACAAGAAGTCGCCCTCCAAGCGGGGCATGCACCGTTCGCACAACGCCCTGAACGTGCCGGGCATCGCCGTCGAGCCCACCACGGGCGAAACCCACCTGCGCCACCACATCAGCCCCAACGGCTTTTACCGTGGCCGCAAGGTTGTCAAGACCAAAAACGACGCCTGATCTGACGCCCTTGCGCGTGGATCTGGCCAGGGGCCCGAGCCGCTTGCGTGGCACGGGCCCTTGTTTTTGCGAGTGTCGGTCGGCCTCGCAAACCGCTCTACATTTGAGCCCATGACCATTCTGGCTGTCGATTGCATGGGGGGGGACCACGGTCCGTCCGTGACCCTGCCTGCCTGCCGCCGCTTCCTGGACGACCATCCCGACGTCCAACTCCTGCTCGTGGGGCTGCCGCAGGCCCTGCAGTCTTTCCATCACCCCCGCGCGCGCATCGTCGCCGCCTCCGAGGTGGTGGCCATGGACGATCCGGTCGAGACTGCCCTGCGTCGCAAGAAAGATTCGTCCATGCGGGTGGCCATCGCGCAGGTCAAGGACGGCCATGCCCAGGCCGCTGTGTCGGCAGGCAACACCGGCGCCCTGATGGCGCTGGCCCGCTACCTGCTCAAGACGGAGGACGGCATCGACCGCCCCGCCATCGCCTACCCCATGCCCAATGCCAAGGGTGGCGCCACCACCGTGCTCGATCTGGGCGCCAACGTCGATTGCACCGAGCAGCACCTGCTGCAGTTTGCGGTGATGGGATCGGCCCTGGTCTCGGCGCTGCGCAACGTCGAGGCGCCCACCGTGGGCCTGCTCAATATCGGCGAAGAAACCATCAAGGGCAGCGAGGTGATCAAGCGCGCCGGCGAGTTGCTGCGGTCTGCTGCCAATGCCGGCGACCTCAATTTCCACGGCAACGTCGAAGGCAACGACATCTTCAAGGGCACCACCGACATCGTGGTGTGTGACGGCTTCGTCGGCAATGTGGCCCTCAAGGCCAGCGAGGGCCTGGCCACCATGATCGGCGGCTTCCTCAAGCAGGAGTTCCGGCGCAACCCCTACGCCTGGCTGGCGGCCCTTGTCGCCTACCCGGTGTTGGCGGCCTTCAAGCGCCGCGTCGACCACCGCCGCTACAACGGCGCGGCCCTCCTGGGTCTGCGCGGGCTGGTGTTCAAGAGCCACGGCTCAGCCGATGCGTTTGCGTTCAGTCAGGCCCTGGCCCGCGCGTATGATGCGGCCCGAAATCAATTGCTCGAGCGGGTGCAGGTCCGCATCGCCCACGCTGCACCCTTGTTGGCAGCTGGGTCCTCGCAGCCTGCGGACGCGACGACGGCCAGCTGAATCGGACCTCCATGACACGCTACTCCCGGATTGCCGGCACCGGCAGCTACCTGCCGCCGCGGCGCGTGACCAACGCGGACCTGGCCGCCGAACTGGCGCAGCGCGGTCTGGAAACTTCCGACGACTGGATCGTCGAGCGCACCGGCATCCGCGCCCGCCACTTTGTGGGCGAGGGCGTGGCCGCCAGCGACCTGGGTGTGCAGGCTGCGCGTCACGCGCTAGAAGCAGCGGGCGTCCAGCCCGGTGAGATCGACCTGATCATCGTGGCCACCTCCACGCCCGACATGGTGTTCCCCTCGACGGCAGCCATCTTGCAGCACAAGCTGGGCATCGCCCTGGGTGCGGAAGGTTCGATGGCCGGCTGCCCCGCCTTCGACGTGCAGGCCGTGTGCAGCGGCTTTGTCTACGCGCTCACCGTGGCCGATTCAATGATCAAGACCGGCGCCGCCAACAAGGCCCTGGTGATCGGCTCTGAGGTGTTTTCGCGCATCCTCGATTTCAACGACCGCACCACCTGCGTGCTGTTTGGCGACGGCGCTGGTGCCGTCGTGCTGGAGGCCAGCGACACCCCCGGCATCCTGGCCACCGACTTGCACGCCGACGGCAAGTATGTCGACATCCTGTGCGTGCCGGGCACCGTCAGCGGCGGCCAGGTGCTGGGGCAACCCCTGCTGCGCATGGATGGTCAGGCCGTGTTCAAGCTGGCCGTGGGCGTGCTCGAAGACGCCGCCCGTGCCACGCTGGCCAAGGCCGGCCGCACCGAGGCCGACATCGACTGGCTCATTCCGCATCAGGCCAATATCCGCATCATGCAAGGCACGGCCAAGCGCCTGAAGCTGCCGATGGACAAGGTAGTCGTCACCGTCGATCAGCATGGCAACACCTCGGCCGCCTCGATCCCGCTGGCCCTGGACGCCGCAGTGCGTGAGGGCAAGGTTCGCCGCGGCGACACCGTCATGCTCGAAGGTGTGGGTGGCGGCTTCACCTGGGGCGCGGTGCTGCTCGATTTCTGACCCGCGCGGCCCCTGCGGCGGCCGCATTCGTTTTTTCCAGCCGACGACCTGAGATTCACCATGAAACCGTTCGCTTTTGTCTTTCCTGGCCAAGGCTCGCAAGCCGTGGGCATGCTCGATGCCTGGGGTGATCACCCGGCGGTGCGCGAGACGCTGGCCGAGGCCTCGCAGGCCCTGGGCGAGGACATCGCTCACCTGATTCACGAAGGCCCCAAGGAGGCCCTGGCCCTGACCACCAACACCCAGCCGGTGATGCTGGTGGCGGGCATCGCCGCTTACCGCGCCTGGCGCGCTGAGGGCGGTGCGCTGCCCGCGGTGGTGGCCGGCCACTCGCTGGGCGAGTACGCGGCGCTGGTGGCCGCGGGTTCGCTGACCTTGGCGCAGGCCGCGCCGCTGGTGCGCTTTCGCGCCCAGGCCATGCAAGAGGCCGTGCCCGTGGGCGTGGGCGCCATGGCGGCTATTCTGGGCATGGACGCGGCCGGTGTGATCGCCGGTTGCCGCGAGGCCTCAGCCTCGTTCGGCACGGGCTCGCAAGAAGTGGTCGAGGCCGTGAACTTCAACGACCCGGCCCAGACCGTGATCGCCGGCAGCAAGGCCGCCGTCGACAAGGCCTGCGAAGTGCTCAAGGCCGCAGGCGCCAAGCGCGCCTTGCCGCTGCCTGTGTCGGCCCCCTTTCACTCCAGCCTCATGAAGCCCGCCGCCGACCGCCTGCGCGAGAAGTTGGCGGCCACCGCCATCGCTGCGCCCACCATCCCGGTGGTGAACAACATCGATGTCGCCGTGGAAACCGATGCCGATCGCATCCGCGACGCCCTTTACCGCCAGGCCTTCGGCCCGGTGCGCTGGGTCGAGTGCGTGCGTGCCATCCAGGCGCGCGGCATCGACACCCTGGTCGAATGCGGCCCCGGCAAGGTGCTGGCCGGCATGACCAAACGCATCGACGCCGCCCTCACCGGGCTGTCGGTGTTGGACCCCGCGACCCTCGCCGACGTGAAAGGCCAACTCGCATGAGCCAAGATCAATTTGCAGGCCAGGTCGCTCTGGTCACGGGCGCCTCGCGCGGTATCGGCGCCAGCCTGGCCGCGGAACTCGCGGCCCGCGGTCTGAAGGTGATCGGCACCGCCACCACCGACGACGGCGCGCAGCGCATTTCGCAGGCCCTGGCGGCCTTCCCCGGCTGCCGTGGCGCGCGCCTGGATGTCAACGATGCCGCCGCGGGCGAGGCCCTGGTGGACGCCATCGTCACCGAGCACGGCGCGCTGCACGTGCTGGTGAACAACGCCGGTATCACGCGCGACACCCTGGCCATGCGCATGAAGGACGCCGATTGGGATGCGGTGCTGGACACCAACCTCAAGGCGGTGTTTCGCATGAGCCGCGCGGTCATGCGCACCATGATGAAACAGCGCTATGGCCGCATCATCAGCATCACTTCGGTGGTGGGCGCCTCGGGCAACCCGGGCCAGGCCAATTACGCCGCTGCCAAGGCCGGCGTGGCCGGCATGACTCGCGCCCTGGCGCGCGAACTGGGCAGCCGTGGCATCACCGTCAACTGTGTGGCGCCGGGCTTCATCGCCACCGACATGACGTCCACCTTGCCCGAGGAGCAGCAAAAGGCCCTCTTGGCGCAGATTCCGCTGGGAGCCCTGGGTAAACCCGAAGACATCGCCCATGCTGTGGCCTATCTGGCCTCGCCGCAGGCCGGCTATGTCACCGGGCAGGAACTCCACGTCAACGGCGGCATGTTCATGGCCTGAGCCGCTGCCCGTTAAAATCCCAGATTCCTTTACAACCCTTTGAGGGACCCATGAGCGATATCGAAGCACGTGTCAAAAAAATCATCGCCGAGCAACTCGGCGTCGAAGAGTCTCAAGTGACCAACGAAAAAGCCTTCGTGGCTGATCTGGGCGCCGACTCCCTGGACACGGTGGAACTGGTCATGGCCCTGGAAGATGAATTCGGCATCGAGATTCCCGACGAGGAAGCCGAAAAGATCACCACGGTGCAAAAGGCCATCGATTACGCCCTGCAGCACAAGAAAGCCTGATTGCCGATGTCTCGTCGCCGTGTTGTCGTGACCGGCCTGGGCTGTGTCACCCCCGTGGGCAACACGGTGGCCCAGTCCTGGTCGCAGTTGTTGGCCGGTCAGTCGGGCATTGACCTGATCACCCAGTTCGATCCCGCCGCCATGGCCTGCCGCATCGCCGGCGAGGTCAAAGGCTTCAACATCGGGGAGTACATCCCCGAGAAGGAAGCCCGGCACATGGATCGGTTCATCCATCTGGGAATCGCGGCCGCGGCGCAGGCGGTGGCCGACAGCGGCCTGCCCACGCGTGAAGCCCTGGCCGCTCGGCCCGATCTGGCCGTGCGCATAGGCTGC
>CANGSD010000033.1 GCA_947455875.1 Comamonadaceae bacterium | reverse complement strand
CCACCCGGCGCGCCGTTGGGTCGGCCGCGTCGGGGCGCGTTGTTGTTGCGGCCGCCCTCGCCGTGTGGCGCTGCGCGGTCCGCGCCCTGGCCGCCCACGGCCTGCACCAGGCTGCGGATGTCGCGCTCGTCCAGCTCCATCCAGGCGCCGCGCTTGAGGCCGCGCGGCAACACCATGGCGCCGTAGCGAATCCGGATCAGGCGGCTGACCGCATGGCCCACCGCCTCGAACAGGCGCCGTACTTCGCGGTTGCGGCCTTCGGAGATGGTGACGCGGTACCAGGTGTTGGCGCCCTCACCGCCGCCGTCCTCGATGGAGCCGAACTGGGCGCGGCCGTCGTCGAGGGAAATGCCGTCAAGCAAGCGCTGCTTTTCTTCGTTGCTCAGGGCGCCCAGCACCCGGACCGCGTATTCGCGCTCCAGGCCAAAGCGCGGGTGCATCAGCTTGTTGGCCAACTCGCCGGAGCTGGTGAACAGCAGCAGGCCTTCGGTGTTCAGGTCCAGGCGGCCCACCGACTGCCACTTGCCCTGGTACAGGCGCGGCAACTTGCGAAACACGGTGGGACGGTTCTGCGGATCGTCATGGGTGACGACCTCGCCCACCGGCTTGTGATACGCGATGACGCGTGCCGGCGGCGGTGCAATGCGCACGCGGATGGGTTTGCCGTTGACCTTGATCTGGTCGCCAAACTGGATGCGCTGGCCGATATGAGCCGGCTCGTTGTTGACGGAGATGCGGCCCTCGGTGATCAGCTGCTCCATCTCCAGGCGCGAACCCAGACCGGCCTGGGCCAGCACCTTGTGCAGCTTGGGGGTCTCGGGCTGGGGGGCCAGCACGCGCTTGGGCGGCGCGAGGTCGGGGGCTTGTTCATCGGCGTCGTAGCGGCCGGAGATCACGTCTTCGAAGCGAATGGCCTCAGAGGCCTCGGTCGCTTGCGTCGTCTGAGTCGATTCGGTCGTTTCGATTGCTGGAGCAGGCGCTTGGGCGACCGGCGGAGCTACAGGCGAGACTTGCGGGCGCTCGGTGCCCGGGGTGTCGCCGTCGGGCAGGGAATCGGTCATGGTGTGGGGGGAGGAAGGTCGGCGTCCGCCTCGGGGGCGTCGTCGGCCAGCACCAGGGGCTCGGCGCCACCGGCTGCGGCCTCCAGGGCGGCCAGCGGGTCGGCCTCGAGGTCGGGATGGACCGCATCGCCCTCGGCGCCCGCCAGGGAGGCCAGCAACTGGGCCTGCTGGGAGGGGTTCTCAATCGCCGGCAGCTGGTCCAGAGACGCCAGGCCCAGGTCGTCGAGGAATTGGCGGGTGGTGGCGAACAGGGCCGGGCGGCCCACGGCCTCGCGATGGCCGATCACCTCGACCCAGCCGCGGTCTTCGAGCTGCTTGAGGATCAGGCTGTTGATGGTGACGCCGCGGATGTCTTCCATGTCGCCGCGCGTGACCGGCTGGCGGTAAGCAATGATGGCCAGGGTCTCCAGCGCGGCGCGGGTGTACTTGGGCGGCTTCTCGGGATGCAGGCGGTCCAGGAATTCGCGCATCTCGGGTCGACTCTGGAAGCGCCAGCCGCTGGCCACGCTCACCAGTTCCACGCCACGCGGGGCCCAGTCATCCTGCAGATCCTGCAGCAGGCTCTTGACCGTGTCGGCACCCAGCTCGTCGTTGAACAGCACGCGCATTTCGCGCAGCGTTAGCGGCTGGGGGGAACAGATCAGGGCCGTTTCCAGGACGCGCTTGGCATCCGAGGTATTCATGTTGTCGTGTCGAAGGAAGAGACCGCTGGTGCGGCCGCTGGGGCGCCTGCGCGGCACCTGCCAGAGAGGGTTCTAAGACCGGAGCGGCTCATTGTAGCTGAGGCCCCATTCGGACAGGGCCTGCGCCAGGTCCGTCGGCACCGGGGCCTCGAAGGCCAGCGGCTGGCCGGTGCTGGGGTGGGTGAAGGCCAGTCGGTAGGCGTGCAGGGCCTGCCGCGTCAGACCCGCGGCCGGGGCACCACCGTAGACCGTATCGGCGACCAGGGGGTGGCCCAGATGGGCCATGTGGACCCGAATCTGATGGGTGCGGCCGGTGCGCAAGACGCAGTGCACCCAGCAGCCCAGGTCGGCGTTGGCCAGCAGCTCGATCTGCGTGGCGGCGGTCTTGCCGCCCTCCCGGGCCAGATCGACCACCGCCATGCGCAGGCGGTTGGTGCTGTCACGGCCGATCGGGGCCTCGACCTCGCGCGGCGAGAGGCCCCGCCAGGGCCGATGCCCCAGCGCAAGGTATTGGCGCGAGACCTCGCGGGCTGCGATCAGGCGCACGAGTGCGTCCATGGTGGGGCGATCGCGGGCGACGACCATCAGGCCGCTGGTGTCCTTGTCCAGGCGATGCACGATGCCCGCGCGAGGCAAGTTGGCCGCCCGCGGATCGCGCGCGAGCAGGCCATTGAGCAAGGTGCCGCGCCAGTGACCGGGCGCCGGATGGACCACCAGACCCGGCGGCTTGTTGACCACCAGCAGGTGGGCATCCTCGTAGACCACGTCCAGCGCCATGGGCTCGGGCACGAACGCTTGGCTCTGGGGGGTGGGCCGCAATTCGACCTGGCCGCGGTCACCCGCCTTGACCCGCTGTGCGCTGCGCAAGACGGGCTGGCCATTGACCTGCACCGCGCCGTCGGCAATCAGCTGCTGCAGGTAGCTGCGCGAGAACTCCGGCACCTGCGCCGCCAGCACGCGGTCCAGGCGCTCGCCGTGGCCCTGGGCGTCCACCGCGAAGGCGGGCAGCTCGCTCTCGCCCTCGGACACCGCCTCGACGATGGGCTCGTCCAGAGGCGCGTCCAGGTCGGCTTCGGAGGGGGTGGCCGATATAATCGTCGAGCGTTTATTCAAGGAAGCCTGCTTCATGCTGCGTGTGAAATTATCGACGGTCAGCGCACTCGTGCTGGCCTGCGGCATGGCCCTGCTTTCGGGGTGCACCTCGCTCCAGCAGGACCCGACCGAAAAGTGGAGCCCGAACAAGATTTACTCCGAGGCCAAAGACGAGCTGCGCAGCGGCGCCTTCGCCAAAGCGATCGGCCTGTTCGAGAAGCTCGAGGGTCGAGCCGCCGGCACGCCGCTGGCCCAGCAGGCCCAGCTCGAAAAGGCCTATGCCCAGTACAAGAGCGCCGAGCAGGCCCAGGCCACCGCCACCCTCGATCGCTTCATCCGCCTGCACCCGGCCAGCCCGGCCATGGATTACGCCCTGTACCTCAAGGGCCTGGTGACCTTCAACGATGACCTGGGGATGCTGTCGTTCCTGACCCGCCAGGACCTGTCCGAGCGCGATCAGAAAGCGGCCAAGGAATCGTTCGAGTCCTTCAAGGAACTGGTCACCCGCTTCCCCGAATCGCGCTATTCGGTCGACGCCCAAGCGCGCATGGTCTATATCGTCAACTCCCTGGCGCAGTACGAAGTGCATGTGGCCCGCTACTACTTCCGCCGCGGCGCCTATGTGGCCGCCATCAGCCGCGCCCAACTGGCAGTGACCGATTACCAGAACGTACCGGCGATAGAGGAAGCCCTGTACATCATCCATCGCTCCTACGACGCCCTGGGCATGCAGCAGATGGCGGCCGACGCCCGCCGCGTGCTGGAGCGCACCTACCCGCGCAGCGAATTCCTCACGCGCGGCTTCAGGTCCAACCCCGATCCGTGGTGGAAGCTGTGGTGACCACCAGGTCCTCCAGGGCCTGCGCGTAATCGGAGGGCGTCGCCAGGCGCCGCATCGGCGGCAAGGCCGCCAACAGCCGACGCCCATAGCCCATGCTGACGAGGCGGCTGTCGCAGATCACCAGCACCCCGTGATCCGACTCGCGCCGTATGAGGCGCCCTGCCCCTTGCTTGAGTGAGACCGCGGCCTCGGGCACGTGGTAATCGTTGAAGGGATTGCGGCCCTGCGACTGCAGGCGTTGCGAGCGGGCCTGCACCAGCGGGTCGCCCGGCGGCGGAAACGGCAGCTTGTCGATCACGACCAGTTGCAAGGCATCGCCCGGCACATCCACCCCCTCCCAGAACGACGCCGAGGCCACCAACAGGCAACCTCGGCCCCCGGTCGCAGCACCTTCGCGAAAACGCTCGATCAAACGGCGCTTGGGCCCCTGCCCTTGCACCAGCACCTCGACGTCGCGGCTGCCCTCGAAGCGCGCTTGCAAGGACTCGCCGATCGCCCGCAGCGCGCGCAGCGTAGTGGTCAGCACCATGGTGCGCCCGCCCAGACGCGCGGCCCCTTGCGCCGCGAGATCGGCCACCCGCACGCTGTGCGAAGGGTCGCCGGGCCGGGGCAAACCCGGCGGCACATAGACCGCGGCCTGGCGGGCGTAATCAAAGGGGCTGTCCACCCGCAGCACCCGGGCGTCGGCCAGACCGCACGGTTCGGTGAACCAGGACAGGCGTGCGTCGTCGCCCAGGGTGGCGGAGGTGAAGATCCAGCTTCGCGTTGACGACGGCACGTCGTCCTGCGAGTCGGCTTCGTCGGGCACCGGTGCGTCGTGCCCGGTCGCGTCGACCTTGAGCAGGCGCGTGCGCACCGCCTGCGCGATGTCCAGGGGCGACTGGGTCAGACGCAGCTGCTGCCCGGCGTCGGCCCATCGCACCGAGCCCGGTTCGCAGGGCGCAATAAAGCGACGCGCGCGCTGCGCCAAGGAAGCGGCGCGCTCGTGCAGGCGCACGAAGTCGGGGGCGATCTCGCTGACGGTATCCAGGGCATCGACGGCCTGCTCGCAGGCCTGAGCCACCGCCTCGAGCGCCGCGTGCCAGGTCTGCGGGTCGGCGTCGCCGGGCGCATCGCCGCTCCAGGACAGGCGCGAACCCATGACACTCGCGCCCGCCGCCAGCCGCAGGTCACGCGCCGCGCGCTCGACGCGGGCCGCCACCTGCTGCCAATCAACCAGCCCGCGCGCCAGTTGCAGGCCGGCCCCTAGCGCGTCGCGGCAAAAATCGATCAACTGGCTGGTGGCCAGCTGCGTGCCCAGAAACTGCACGCCGATCTCATTGAGCTGGTGGGCCTCGTCAAAGATCGCCACACGCACCGAGGGCAGCAATTCGGCCATGCCGGATTCGCGCACGGTGAGGTCGGCGAAGAACAGGTGGTGGTTGATCACGACAACGTCGGCGGCCAGCGCCTCGCGGCGTGCGTTGTTCACGTGGCAGCCGCGAAAACGCGGGCATTGCGAGCCCAGGCAGTTGTCGCGCGTGGAGGTGATCAGGGGGATGACCGGCGAGCGGTCGTCCAGGGCAGGCAGTTCGGCCAGGTCACCGGTGCTCGTGGTCTGGGCCCAGACCTCCACCTTGGCCAGCGTCAAGACCGCGTGGCGATCGGCCAGCAAGGCATCCTGGCGCGCCATCTCCATGCGGTGGGTGCACAGGTAGCTGCCCCGGCCCTTGAGCAATGCGGTGCGCACCGGCAGACCCAGGGCCTCAACCAGACGCGGCAGGTCGCGGCCATACAGCGGGTCTTGCAAGGTCTTGGTGGCGGTGGACAGCAGCACGCGCTCGCCACTGAGCAAGGCAGGCACCAGGTAGGAAAAGGTTTTGCCCACGCCGGTGCCAGCCTCCACCACCAGCGCGCCACCGGACTCGATGGTCTGGGCCACGGCCATCGCCATCTCGGTCTGACCGGCGCGCGGCTGAAACTGGTCGGCCGCCTGCGACAGCGCGCCATGCGGCGCGAAGGTCTCGCGCACACGGGATTCGAGGCTCATGCCGGCTCTTGGGGTTCGAGCAGCATCTCCAGCCGCGCGATCTGGTCACGCAGCGCGAGCCGTCGCTTTTTCAGGCGGCGCAGCATCAGTTCGTCCTGCGGCGCCTGCACGCTGGCGCCATCGATCAGGGCGTCGAGGTCAGCGTGTTCCATGCGCAGCTCAATGAGGCGCCGCGCGGGAGAGTGCAGGTTGGTGTCCAAAGCGGCGTCCGTTTAAGGCGGTACGGGCAGGGCCGAGGCCGCGGGCTTGCTGCGTTCGGCCTGACGCTGGCGCTGACGCTCTTTGCGCGCCTGCGCCTCCTCCAGGCGGCGGGCGTGGGCCTGTGCGTTGGCCGCAGCCTGATCGGGCGTGAGATCGGAGTCCTTGCGTTCAACAGCGTCCTGCGGGTCGCGGGGCTTGCCCGCCGGCGTGGGTCCGCTGGCCTTGGCCGCGGCGCGTGACTGGCGCTCCTCATGATCGGCCAGTGCCTGCGCACGGCGCTGGGCCGCCTCCTCTTGCGCCTGAGGCGAGGTCTTTTCCTCGATCTTGCGTTGCTGCTCGGCGCTACGTTGCTTGCGGTCGGCATCGTTGAGCGCCACCTCCTGGCGCCGCAGGTCAGACAGCACGGGCTGCCAGCGCCGACGCGTGCGATCCAGGCAATCGGTGACGGCAAAACTCTTGCGGCAGACCGCCTCTTCCTCGGCCTGTCGGGCCTGGGCGGCCGCACGCTCTTTGCCCACACGCGCGCGCTCGGCGTCGAGGTCGAGGCCGGCTACGCAGCGGGTGGACGAGGAGGCGGCAGAGGCCGCCGGCATGGCCCGCTGCGGTGCGCTGGCTTCCTGGGCCAAGCTGGCCATCACCACCCCCAGCAGACCCAGACTCGACAGGATCGCGCGCAGGTTCATCGCGTGGTCAGACGGGTATCGACAACCCGTCGCTCCTGCGCCATGAATTCGGCGGACTGCATCTCGTTCAGCCGCGAGACTGTGCGTGGGAATTCATGCGAGAGCGCGCCTTCCGTGTACAGCGCCTCAGGCAGCACGGCAGCCGACAGAATCAGCTTGACGCGGCGGTCGTACAAAACATCAACCAGCCAGGTGAAACGGCGCGCCTCGGACGCCATATTGACCGACATCTGCGGCACATCACTCAGAAGCACGGTGTGGAACTGCGATGCGAGCTCCAAGTAATCGTTTTGCGAGCGCGGGCCGCCGCACAGGGCGCGAAAGTCGAACCACACCACCCCACCGGCTTTGCGGCGCGCGCGGATCTCGCGGTGCTCGATAGTCAACACGGGCGCCTCGTCCTGACACTCGGCCAGCGCGCTGAAGGCGGCGTCCATCTGCGTATCGGCCTCGCGCCCCCGGGGCGTGTGATAGAGCTTTACGCGTTCGAGCGTGCGTCGGCGGTAGTCGGTGCCGTTGTCCACATTGATCACCTCGAGCTTGGCGTTCAGGAGGTCGATGGCCGGCAAGATCCGGTCCCGGTGCAGACCGTCGGGGTAGAGATCGTCGGGCTTGAAGTTGGAGGTGGTGACAAAGCCCACGCCGTGATCGAACATGGACTGCAGCAGCCGATGCAAGATCTTGGCGTCGGTGATGTCGGCCACATGAAATTCGTCAAAGCAAATCAGCTTGTAGCGCTCGGCAATCTGGGCACCGAGCACATCCAGCGGATTGACGGTGCCTTGCAACTGCGCGAGCTCGCGGTGCACCTCGCGCATGAACTCGTGAAAGTGCAGACGCGTCTTGCGCCGCAGCGGCACGGCGTTGAAGAAGCAATCCATCAGAAAGCTCTTGCCGCGCCCCACCCCACCGAACATGTACACGCCGGGCGGGATGGCCGGGCGGTTCACCAGCTTCTTGAGGGCGTTGGAGCGCTTCTCCTTGTACTGGGCCCACTCGGTGGCGCACCGCTCCAGCGCCGCCACAGCACGCAACTGCGCGGGGTCACTGGTGTAACCCCGCGCAGCGAGTTCGGCTTCGTAAGCCTGCCGGACCGACAGGCCGGCTTGGCTGGGCCCAGACATCAATCAGGCGATCAGAAGTTCAGCGTGCGCTTGTCGACCGCCAGCGCCGCTTCCTTGGTCGCCTCGGACAGCGACGGGTGCGCATGGCAGATACGAGCGATGTCTTCGCTGGACGCACGAAACTCCATGGCCACCACCGCCTCGGCGATCAGCTCGGAGGCCATGGGGCCCACGATGTGCACGCCCAGGATTTCGTCGGTGGTGGCATCGGCCAGGAACTTGACCATGCCGGTGGTGTCGCCTAGAGCGCGGGCGCGCCCGTTGGCCAGGAAGGGGAAGGTGCCGGCCTTGTACTTCACGCCATCGGCCTTGAGCTGCTGCTCGGTGCGGCCGACCCACGCGATCTCGGGGCTGGTGTAGATCACCCAGGGAATGGTGTTGAAGTTGACATGGCCATGCTGGCCGGCGATACGCTCGGCCACCGCCACGCCCTCTTCTTCCGCCTTGTGCGCCAGCATCGGACCGCGCACCACATCGCCCACTGCCCACACACCTAGCAGGCTGGTGCGGCAGTCGCCATCGACCACGATGGCGCCGCGCTCGTCGAGCTTCAGGCCCACGGCTTCGGCATTCAGGCCAATGGTGTTGGGCACACGACCGATGGAGACGATCAATTTGTCGGCGTCAATCGCCTGGGCCTGGCCCTTGGCATCGGTGTAGGCCACGCTCACGCCCTTGGCGCTGTTCTTGATGTCGCCGACCTTCACGCCCAGTTCGATCTTCAGGCCCTGCTTGTCAAAGGCCTTCTTGGCTTCTTTGGCGATCTGCTCGTCGACCGCGCCCAGGAACGTGGGCAGGCCTTCGAGGATGGTGACGTCGGCGCCCAGACGACGCCAGACCGAGCCCATTTCCAGGCCGATCACGCCCGAGCCAATCAGGACCAGCTTTTTGGGAACCGCGCCGATGCGCAGCGCGCCGTCGTTGGACAGCACATTCTTTTCGTCAAACGGCACGCCGGGCAGCGCGCGGGCGTTGGAGCCGGTGGCCACGATCACCTGCTTGCCGACCAAGGTCTCGTTGGCGGTACCAGCCACCTGGATCTCGTAGCCGCCGTCCACCGCCTTGGCAAAGGAGCCTCGGCCGTGAAAGAAGCTCACCTTGTTT
>CANGSD010000032.1 GCA_947455875.1 Comamonadaceae bacterium | reverse complement strand
ACCGACTCGCTGGTCGAATCGCGCGTCGCCGAGATCCTGGACGCCGTGCGCTTGCAAGGAGATGCGGCGGTGCTGGCCTATACCGCTCGATTCGACCAGTTGCCCGCGGCGTCGATGCAAGACCTGGAGCTCACGCAGTCGGAGTTGCGTGCCGCTTTTGACGGCCTGCCCACCGACCAGCGTGAGGCTTTGCAGCAGGCCGCAGCCCGCGTGCGCAGCTACCACGAGGCCCAGAAAAAAGCCTCGGGCGAGAGCTGGTCCTACCGCGATGCCGACGGCACGCTGCTGGGGCAGAAGGTCACGCCGCTAGACCGCGTGGGCATCTACGTGCCCGGTGGCAAGGCCGCTTACCCCTCTTCGGTGTTGATGAACGCCATCCCCGCCCATGTCGCGGGCGTGGGCGAGATCATCATGGTGGTGCCCACGCCGCGCGGCGAAAAAAACCCGCTGGTGCTGGCCGCTGCCCATGTGGCCGGCGTCACCCGCGCCTTCCAGATCGGTGGCGCGCAGGCTGTGGGCGCGCTGGCCTACGGCACCCCCTCGGTGCCGCGCGTGGACAAGATCACCGGCCCTGGCAATGCCTATGTGGCCAGCGCCAAGCGGCGTGTGTTTGGTCAGGTGGGCATCGACATGATCGCCGGCCCCAGCGAAATCCTGGTGTTGGCCGACGGCACCACGCCGCCCGATTGGGTGGCCATGGACCTGTTTTCGCAGGCCGAACACGACGAACTCGCCCAGAGCATCCTCTTGTGCCCCGACGCCGCCTACATCGCGCGCGTGCAGGCCGAGATCGACCGGCTGCTGCCGCAGATGCCGCGCGCCGACATCATCGCCAAGTCGCTCACGGGTCGTGGCGCCCTGATCCACACCCGTTCCATGCAAGAAGCCTGCGACATCAGCAACCGCATCGCCCCCGAGCACCTGGAGATCGCCTCCTCAGATCCGCACCGCTGGGAGCCGCTCCTGAAGCACGCGGGCGCCATCTTTCTGGGGGCCTACACCAGCGAGTCGCTGGGCGATTACTGCGCCGGCCCCAACCACGTGCTGCCCACGAGCAGCACCGCGCGCTTTTCCAGCCCGCTGGGTGTGTACGACTTCCAAAAACGCAGCAGCCTGATCGAGGTGAGCGAGCAGGGCGCCCAGACCCTGGGCCGGATCGCTTCGGTCCTGGCCCACGGCGAGGGGCTGCAGGCCCATGCCCGGGCCGCCGAAATGAGGCTCAAGCCATGAGCGCACTGCCCGACAAACTCTCCCGCCTGATCCGCCAAGACGTGCAGTCCATGCACGCTTATGCGGTGCAAGACGCCACGGGCCTGATCAAGCTCGACGCGATGGAAAACCCCCATCGCCTGCCGCCCGCGCTGCAGGCCGAACTGGGTCAGCGTCTGGGTGCGGTGGCCCTCAATCGCTACCCCGGCCCCCGCATCGACGAACTGCGCGCGGCGCTGGCCCGGCAAGCCGGCTTGCCCGCAGGCTGCGCCCTCATGCTGGGAAATGGCTCGGACGAACTCATTTCTCTCCTGGCCATGGCCTGCGATGTGCCGGGTGCGTCCATCCTGTCGCCGCTGCCCGGTTTCGTGATGTACGCCATGAGCGCGCAGTTGCAGGGCCTGAAGTTCGTGGGCGTCGACCTCACGCCCGACTTCGAGCTGGACGAAGCGGCCATGTTCGCCGCCATCGCGCAGCACCAGCCGTCCATCATCTACCTGGCCTACCCGAACAACCCCACCGCCAACCTCTGGGACGACGCCGTCATCGAGCGCATCGTGCAAGCAGCGCCCGGCCTGGTGGTGATCGACGAGGCCTACCAGCCTTTCTCCAGCCGCAGCTACATCGACCGCCTGGGCCGCCACCCCCACGTGCTGTTGATGCGGACCCTCTCCAAGTTCGGTCTGGCCGGTGTGCGACTGGGCTACATGATGGGTCCGTCGGCCCTGATCGCCGAGATCGACAAGGTGCGCCCCCCCTACAACATCAGCGTGCTCAATGCCGAGGCGGCCCTGTTCGCCCTGGCGCATGCCGCCGTCTACGAGGCCCAGGCCGCCGACCTGCGCGCGCAGCGCCAGGCGCTGGTGCAGGCCCTGGCCGCCTTGCCCGGGGTGAAGGTCTGGCCCAGCGACGCCAATATGGTGTTGGTGCGCGTGCCCGATGCCCAGGCCGCCTTCGAGGGCATGAAGCGCCGCGGCGTCCTGGTCAAGAACGTTTCTAAAATGCACCCTTTGCTGGCCAATTGCCTGCGCCTGACCGTCGGCACCGCCGACGAAAACGCGCAGATGCTCGCCGCCTTGCAAGCCTGCCTATGACCACCGCACCCACCCCCCGCCAGGCCGACGTCACCCGCAACACCGCCGAGACGCAGATTCGCGTGCGCCTGAACCTGGACGGCACCGGCGCCAACACGCTGTCCACCGGCATCGGCTTTTTCGACCACATGCTCGAACAGATCGCCCGCCACGGCCTGATCGATCTGGACATCGACGCCAAGGGCGACCTGCACATTGACGGCCACCACACCGTCGAAGACGTGGGCATCACCCTGGGCCAGGCCGTCTTCAAGGCCGTGGGCGACAAAAAGGGCATCCGCCGCTACGGCCATGCCTACGTGCCCCTGGACGAGGCCCTCTCGCGCGTGGTGATCGACTTCTCCGGCCGTCCGGGCCTGGTGATGCACGTGCCGTTCAAGAGCGGCATGATCGGCGGCTTCGACACCCAGCTGGCCTTCGAGTTCTTCCAGGGCTTTGCCAATCACGCCTTCGTCACCCTGCACATTGACAACCTGCGGGGCGAGAACGCACACCACCAGTGTGAGACCGTCTTCAAGGCCTTCGCCCGCGCCCTGCGCGCCGCGCTCGAACTCGATCCGCGTTCGGCCGGCGTCATTCCCTCCACCAAGGGCTCTCTGTGACGCCTGGCGCGTTCGCTCGCCTCTGACCCACGGCCTTCGATGACCACCGTCGCTGTCGTCGATTACGGCATGGGCAACCTGCGCTCGGTCACCCAGGCCGTGCTGCACGCCGCCCAGGGCAGCGGGGTCGAGGTGGTCTGGGCCCGCCGCTCCGAAGACGTCATGGCTGCCGCCCGGGTGGTCTTGCCTGGCCAGGGCGCCATGCGCGATTGCATGCGCGAGTTGCACCAATCGGGCATGTACGCCGCGGTCATGCATGCCGCAGCGCACAAACCGCTGATGGGGGTGTGCGTGGGCATGCAGATGCTGCTCGATCGCAGCCAGGAGGGCCCCACCGAGTCCCTGGGGCTGATCCCCGGCGAGGTGGTGAGGTTTCAGCTCGAGGGCCAGCGCCAGCCCGATGGCAGCCGCTACAAGGTCCCCCAAATCGGGTGGAATCGCGTGCGCCAGTCCCGCCCGCACCCGGTCTGGGCGGGGGTGGCCGATGGCAGCTGGTTCTACTTCGTCCATAGCTACTACGCCCGGCCGTCGGATGCCCGCCACACCGTGGGGGAGGCAGACTATGGTGGGAGCTTTACCGCTGCGGTTGCACGCGATAATATTTTTGCTACCCAGTTCCACCCAGAGAAAAGCGCTGACTCCGGCCTGGCCCTCTACCGCAACTTCCTGCACTGGAATCCCTGATTCCACCCCTTTCCCATGCTGCTCATTCCCGCCATTGACCTGAAGGATGGTCACTGTGTCCGCCTCAAGCAGGGCGACATGGACCAGGCCACCACCTTTGGCGAAGACCCGGCGGCCATGGCCCGTTCGTGGCTCGAAAAGGGCGCGCGGCGCCTGCACCTGGTGGACCTCAATGGCGCCTTTGCCGGCAAGCCCCAGAATTTCGCGGCCATCAAGTCCATCCTCAAGGCGGTGGGCGACGACATCCCGGTGCAACTAGGGGGCGGCATCCGCGATCTGGACACCATCGAGAAATACATCGACAGCGGCCTGCGCTACGTGATCATCGGCACCGCCGCCGTCAAAAACCCCGGCTTTCTCAAAGACGCCTGCAGCGCCTTCGGCGGCCACATCATCGTGGGCCTGGACGCCAAGGACGGCAAGGTCGCCACCGACGGCTGGAGCAAGCTCACCGGCCACGAAGTCATCGACCTGGCCAAGAAGTTCGAGGACTGGGGTGTCGAGTCCATCATCTACACTGACATCGGCCGCGACGGCATGCTCTCGGGCATCAACATCGACGCCACCGTCAAGCTGGCGCAATCGCTCACCATCCCCGTCATCGCCTCGGGCGGCCTGTCCAACATGGCCGATATCGAGAAGCTGTGCGCCGTCGAGGACGAAGGCGTCGAGGGCGTGATCTGCGGGCGCGCCATCTACAGCGGCGACCTCGACTTCGCGAAGGCGCAGGCCCGCGCCGACGAACTAGGCATTGGATGACCCACCCCCGAAGCGGCTCACTTCGTGTAGCCGCCCCCCCTCAAGGGGGCGCGACCAGCGGCCCGGCGGAGCCGGTTCCGCGGCCGCCCACGAATGTGTGTTTGCACCAGCAAGGGCAACGCCCCGAAGAACCGAAAGTTAAGCGCCTTGCTCGCCAAACGCATCATCCCCTGCCTTGACGTCACGGGCGGCCGTGTCGTCAAGGGCGTGAACTTCGTCGAGTTGCGTGACGCCGGGGATCCGATCGAAATCGCGGCCCGCTACAACGAGCAGGGCGCCGACGAACTGACCTTTCTGGACATCACCGCCACCAGCGACGGCCGTGACCTGATCCTGCCGATCATCGAAGCAGTCGCCTCGCAGGTGTTCATTCCCCTGACCGTGGGCGGTGGCGTGCGCACCGTCGACGATGTGCGCCGCCTGCTCAATGCCGGCGCCGACAAGACCAGCTTCAATTCGGCGGCCATCGCCAACCCGCAGGTGATCTCCGACGCCTCCGACCGCTATGGCGCGCAGTGCATCGTGGTGGCCATCGACGCCAAGCGCCGCACCGGCGAGGACGAAGCCGCCCGCGGCCCGGGCTGGGACGTCTATAGCCATGGCGGGCGCAAGAACACCGGTCTGGATGTCGTGGCCTGGGCCACCGAGATGGCGCGGCGCGGCGCGGGCGAGATTCTTTTGACCAGCATGGACCGTGACGGCACCAAGTCCGGCTTCGATCTGGCCCTGACCCGCGCGGTGGCCGATGCGGTGGCCGTACCGGTGATCGCCTCGGGGGGTGTGGGCAATCTGGACCACCTGGCCGACGGCGTGCAGCAAGGCGGCGCCGATGCGGTGCTGGCCGCCAGCATCTTTCACTACGGCGAATACACGGTGCAACAGGCCAAGCGTCACATGCACGCCCGCGGGGTGTCGGTGCGCCTGTGAGCGCAAGGCCGATGCGCCATCAGCGACAATCGATCGCATGCAATGGCTGGATCACGTCAAATGGGATGAGCGCGGGCTGATCCCCGTCATCGCGCAGGAGGCATCCAGCGGCGATGTGCTGATGTTCGCCTGGATGAATCGTGAAGCCTTGGCCCGCACCGCCCAGGAGGGCCGGGCGGTCTACTTCAGCCGCTCACGCAACAAGCTCTGGCCCAAGGGAGAGGAATCCGGCCATGTGCAAACCGTGCACGAGATCCGCCTCGACTGCGACAACGACGTCATCCTGCTGCGTGTCACCCAGCTGGGGCACGAGCCTGGCATCGCCTGCCACACCGGCCGCCACAGCTGCTTTTTCCTGCGCCTGCAGGATGGCGCCTGGCAGCCCTGCGAGCCCGTCTTGAAAGACCCGGCCACCATCTACAAATGACTGTCATGTCCTCCACTGATTCCCTGGCCCGCCTGGCCGCCGTCATCGAAAGCCGCAAACCCGCCCACGGTGGTGACCCCGAGCGCAGCTACGTGGCGCGCTTGCTGCACAAAGGGCCCGATGCTTTTCTCAAGAAGGTGGGCGAAGAGGCTACCGAGGTGGTGATGGCCGCCAAGGATGTCGACCACGGCGGTGACCCGCACAAGCTCGTAGGCGAGGTGGCCGACCTGTGGTTTCACACAATGATCGCGCTGGCCCACTACGGCCTCACGCCCGATGACGTGGTCGCCGAGCTCGTGCGCCGTGAAGGTCTGTCGGGGCTTGAGGAAAAGGCCTTGCGCAAGGCCCAGGCCCGTGAGGCCGGCCAGGCCTGAACATCCCGCTGCGGCTGCGACCATGACCGAGCCCGAGGTCCTCGACCCCATCGATGTTCGTCCCCGATCGCCCGGCGAGCGCATGCTGATGCACGTGCTCTATGGCATGCACACCGCCGCCTGGTTGTCTCTGGGCACGTTGGCAGTGATCGCGCTGATCGTCAACTACATCCGCCGCGCCGACGACCCCGATCCCCTGTACATCCTGCATCACCGCTACATGATCTCCACGTTCTGGTGGACGGTGGTGTGGCTGTTGCTGACCGCACCGCTGTACCTGCTGTTCGTACTGCCGGGTGCCCTGGCCCATGCGATCGTGGGCCTGTGGTACCTGTATCGGTGCATCCGCGGCTGGCTGCGGTTTGCCCACAATGCCCCGCCGCAGGGGCCTGTCCTGTCATGACCCACGACCCCCACTGCCTGTTTTGCAAGATCGCCCAGGGCCAGATCCCCTCGCGCAAGGTCTACGAAGACGACCAGATCTACGCCTTCCACGACATCCACCCCTGGGCGCCGGTGCATTTCCTGATGATTCCCAAGGCCCATATCCCGTCCCTGGCCCAGGTCGAAGGCCAGCACGAGGCCCTGCTGGGGCGCATGATGACCCTGGTGCCGAAGCTGGCATTGCAAGAGGGTTGCAACCCTTACCCCGAGGGCGGCTGGCGGGTGGTTACCAACACCGGCGCCGAGGGCGGCCAGGAGGTGCATCATCTGCATATCCACGTCATGGGCGGGCCGCGGCCCTGGTTCAAGGGCTGAGTCTGCCCCGCCCCTGCGAAGGGGCTTGGCCCCGCGGGTCTAGAATCCCCCGCAATTCACTGCATTCATTCAGGAGTCACCCATGGGTACTTTTTCCATCTGGCATTGGCTGATCGTTCTCTTGATCATCGTGCTGGTCTTCGGCACCAAGAAACTCAAGAACATCGGCTCGGACCTCGGCGGCGCCGTCAAGGGCTTCAAGGACGGTGTGAAAGACGGTTCGGCCCCAGCCGAGTCCACCGCCACCACCACCCCGCCTGCGACGCCCCCGCAGCAGGCCCCCTTGGCGCAGCCCGCAGGTGACAACAAGACCACCATCGACGTCGAGGCCCGCAACAAGTCCTGAATCGGCGCACGCGCACCCTGAAGCGGCCCGGCGCGCCCGGGTTCTGCGTCGTGCGCTCGCTGGCTCGCTCCTTCCGTGATAGACCTCGGCCTCTCCAAGATCGCGCTGATCGGCGCCGTGGCGTTGATCGTCATCGGCCCCGAGAAGCTGCCGCGTGTCGCGCGCACGGTCGGCGCTTTGATCGGAAAGGCGCAGCGCTATGTGTCCGACGTCAAGGCCGAAGTCAATCGTTCGATGGAGCTCGACGAGCTTCGTAAGATGAAGGACACGGTCGAGAACGCAGCGCGTGACGTCGAGAGCTCGATCCAGACCACCAGCGCCGAACTCGGCTCCGGACTGGGCGACACGCCCGCCATCGACTACAGCGCACCGCTGGAGGTGCCGACCGTCACCCCCGAATACAAGCACCCGGGCAAGAAGTGGCGGATCAAGCAGGGCGCCGTGCCCAATTGGTTCAAGGCCCGCAGCGGCGTGCGCCGCCATGCGCTATCGGGCGCGGCCCGTGTGGCGCGCTACCGGCCCAAGAAATTCAACTAGATGGCCGAACCCTCCAAAGAAGACGAACTCGCCGGGACCGAGCAGCCCTTTGTGGCCCACCTGGTGGAGTTGCGTGACCGGCTGATCAAGGCCTTTATCGCAGTGGCCGTGGCCGGCGCGGCGCTGGCGCTGTGGCCGGGCCCGGCGGCGCTCTATGACGTTCTGGCCGCACCCCTGACCGCCACCTTGCCCAAGGGCGCGACCCTGATCGCCACCTCGGTGATTTCGCCCTTCCTGGTGCCGCTCAAGATCCTGTTGATGACGGCTTTCTTGATCGCCTTGCCCGTGGTGCTCTATCAGGTCTGGGCCTTCGTCGCGCCGGGCCTGTACGCGCACGAAAAGAAGCTGGTGATGCCGCTGGTGATTTCCAGCACGCTGCTGTTTTTCATCGGGGTGGCGTTTTGCTACTTCTTCGTGTTCGGGCAGGTGTTTGCTTTCATTCAGAGCTTTGCGCCCAAGAGCATCACCGCTGCCCCGGATATCGAGGCCTATTTGAGCTTCGTGCTCACGATGTTCCTGGCCTTCGGCCTGGCCTTCGAGGTGCCGATCGTGGTGATCGTGCTGGCCCGCATGGGGATCGTGTCGATCGAAAAGCTCAAGGCCTTTCGCAGCTATTTCATCGTGCTGGCGTTCATCATCGCAGCGATCGTGACGCCGCCTGATGTGGTGTCCCAGCTGGCGCTGGCGATTCCAATGATCATCCTCTACGAGGTGGGCATCTGGGCGGCGCAGTTGTTCATCAAGCACACGAAGGCGCCTGAGGAGCCAGCGGCTTCTGCGGACGCTTAATCGTTCTCCGGGTCCGACTGCGCTCGCTCCGACGAGGCGCGCTGCACGGGTGGGAGCGGCAGGCTCCTCCCGACGGTCCGCAGCGCCTTCGCGCGCGGCCCCACGGGGCCCTCCGCCTACCGCCCCCACCCGCGCATCACGCACGCAACGCGTAATGGCTTTGCGCCGGAGCGCTCGCCGCAGGGACTCCGGCTGCATTACGTCTGGATTTCGCGCCGGAAGTGATCTAGTCGGCGAAAGATCTTCCGCGCGCGAAGCGCGTGGTGTGGGGTGGGCGGGGGGCGTGGGTTCGGGGGCGCCTGTGCGCAGCTGAGGAGCGCAGTGACAGGCGGATCAAGAAGCGCGCATGTTTGAGCCGAAGGCGAGTTTGCGCGCTT
>CANGSD010000031.1 GCA_947455875.1 Comamonadaceae bacterium | reverse complement strand
CGGCCGCCGCCAGCGTCAGGGCCAGGCCGGCCGGGGAAGCGCTGGATAAAATCATGGCTTCGCAGTTTAGTCGCTCCTTCCGCGACCCCCCCCATGGCCTCCGCCCTGTCCGACAAACTCTCGCGCCTGGTCAAGGAAATGCGGGGCCAGGCCCGCATCACCGAGAGCAATGTGCAGGACATGCTGCGCGAGGTGCGCATGGCCTTGCTCGAGGCGGATGTGGCCCTGCCTGTGGTGCGCGATTTCATCGCGCGGGTCAAGGACAAGGCCCTGGGCCAGGAAGTGGCGGGTTCGCTCAATCCGGGCCAGGCCCTGGTGGGCATCGTGAACCGCGAGCTGGTGGCCACCATGGGCGAGGGCGTGGCCGACATCAATCTGGCGGCGCAGCCCCCGGCGGTGATCCTGATGGCCGGCCTGCAGGGCGCGGGCAAGACCACCACCACCGCCAAGCTGGCCCGCCACCTGATTGAAAAGCGCAAGAAAAAAGTGCTGACGGTCTCGGGCGACGTGTACCGGCCCGCCGCCATCGAGCAGCTCAAGACGGTGACGGCTCAGGCGGGCGCGGAATGGTTCCCGAGCACCCCCGATCAAAAGCCCCTAGACATCGCCCGCGCGGCGCTGGATCACGCCAAGCGCCAGTACTTTGACGTGCTGCTGGTGGACACGGCGGGTCGACTGGCGATCGACGAGGCGCTGATGCGCGAGATCCAGGAGCTGCATGGGGCGCTCAAGCCCGTGGAGACGCTGTTCGTGGTCGATGCCATGCAGGGCCAGGACGCGATCAATACGGCGCGCGCCTTCAAGGAGGCCTTGCCCCTGACCGGCATCGTCCTGACCAAGACCGACGGCGACTCACGCGGCGGCGCGGCGCTCTCCGTGCGCCAGGTGACGGGGGTGCCGATCAAGTTTGCCGGCGTGTCCGAGAAGATCGACGGCCTGGAGGTGTTCGACGCCGAGCGCCATGCCGGCCGCATCCTGGGCATGGGCGATATCGTGGCCCTGGTCGAACAGGTGCAGGCGGGCGTGGACATGGAGTCCGCGCAGAAGCTGGCGGCCAAGGTCAAGAGCGGCGAGGGCTTTGACCTCAACGACTTCCTGGCGCAGTTGCAGCAGATGAAGAAGATGGGTGGCCTGTCGCAGTTGATGGACAAGCTGCCGGCGCAGATGCAGGCCAAGGCCGGTCAGGTCGACATGGACAAGGCCGAACGCGATGTTCGGCGCAAGGAAGGCATCATCTGCAGCATGACGGCGCTGGAGCGCCGCAAGCCCGACCTGATCAAGGCCACCCGCAAGCGCCGTATCGCCGCGGGTGCAGGGGTGCATGTTCAGGAAGTGAACCGCCTGCTCAATGAGTTTGAGCAGATGCAGGGGATGATGAAGAAGATGAAGGGCGGCGGTCTGATGAAGATGATGAAGCGCATGGGGGGCATGAAGGGCATGCCCAAGTTTTAAACCGTCACCACCTCACCCCGCAGCGAATGCGGGTAGGCCTGCGTGATGGTGATGTCCACCATCTGCCCCACCAGGCGCGCAGGGGCCTGGAAGTTGACCACGCGGTTGCACTCGGTGCGGCCTGACAGCTCGGTCGGGTCCTTGCGTGAAGGCCCCTCGACCAGCACCTTCTGCACCGTCCCCACCCGGCTGGCGCTGATGCGGCGCACGTTGTCTTCGATCGTGGCCTGCAGGTGCTGCAGTCGACGCAGCTTCACCTCGTGGGGCGTGTCGTCATGCAACTGGGCGGCGGGTGTGCCCGGGCGGGGGCTGAAGATGAAGCTGAAGCTGTTGTCGTAGCCGACGTCGTCGATCAGCTTCATCATCTTTTGGAAATCGTCCTCGGTCTCGCCGGGAAAGCCCACGATGAAGTCGCTTGAGAGCGCCAGCTCGGGCCGGATGGCGCGCAGCTTGCGGATCGTGCTTTTGTATTCCATCGCGGTGTAGCCGCGCTTCATTGCCATCAGGATGCGGTCGCTGCCATGCTGCACGGGCAGGTGCAGATGGCTCACGAGTTTGGGCACGCGCGCATACGCGTCGATCAAGCGCTGCGTGAACTCGTTGGGATGGCTGGTGGTGTAGCGGATTCGCTCGATGCCGGGGATCTCGGCGACGTACTCGATCAGGAGCGCGAAGTCGGCGATGTCGCTGGTGTCGCCCATCTTGCCGCGGTAGGCGTTGACGTTTTGCCCCAGCAGCGTGACCTCGCGCACGCCCTGTTCGGCCAGGCCCGCGACTTCGGTGAGGACATCGTCAAAGGGGCGCGAGACCTCTTCGCCGCGGGTGTAGGGCACCACGCAGTAGCTGCAGTATTTGCTGCAGCCTTCCATGATGCTCACGAAGGCGGTGGCGCCCTCGACGCGCGCCGGGGGCAGGTGGTCGAACTTCTCGATCTCGGGGAAGCTGATGTCCACCTGCGAGCGTTGCTCGCGCTCGCGGCGGGCGATCAGCTCGGGCAGGCGGTGCAGGGTCTGGGGTCCGAACACCAGATCGACGTAGGGCGCTCGCTCGATGATGGCGGCGCCTTCCTGGCTGGCGACGCAGCCGCCCACACCGATGATCGCCCCGCGCTCCTTCAGGTGTTTGACGCGGCCCAGGTCGGAGAAGACCTTTTCCTGGGCTTTCTCGCGCACCGAGCAGGTGTTGAACAGGATCAGGTCGGCTTCCTCGACATCCTGGGTGGGCTCATAGCCCTGGGCGGCTTGCATGACATCGGCCATCTTGTCCGAGTCGTACTCGTTCATCTGGCAGCCGAAGGTCTTGATGAATACTTTCTTGGCCATGCGGCACTCTCTTTCAGCGGTTCGTGGTGTGGATCCAGAGGCTGAGGCAACAGACGGCCGGCCCGAGGCGGCAGGCAGGGTCTGGCAGCGGGGCGTGAAGTCTAACGCGTGACCCAGCCCGCCTGCAGCCAGTGCCAATAGCCGGGCGTGAGCTGCCAGGGGATCAAAGTGGAGGCGGCGCTGGCGGGCAGCACCTGGCGCGTGAGGTGATCGCCCCAGGTGCCGCGCCCGCCCACCTGGGCCAGCAGGGGGTCTTCGGGCCAGGGGGTGCCGGCGGGCAGCATCACAGGTTCGGGCTGTGCGCTCACCGGCAGCTGTTGGCCCGGGCCCGAGAGGGCGTCGTGGATGGAGCCCCAGCTGCGACCGCGCAGGCGCCGCTGTAGGTCGCTCAGGGTGCGCTCGGCCCGCTCGATGTCGCGGCAGGTCAGGGTGTACTGCCCCAGCACGTTGTCAAACAGCACCAGGGCCTGCGGGCGCAGGGCCAGCAGGTGCTCCAGGTTGTCCAGGGCCTCGACCCGATGGAAGGTGACGCGGATGCGGCGCGAGACGATGACCCCTGCATGCCGCAGACGAAACAGCGGCGAGGCGGCCCATTCAAAGTCAACGGCGTCGATGCGGCGAAAACGCCCGAGGAAGGCGTCGTCCATCATCCAGCCGGCGCTGGCGCCGAACAAAAGAAGGTCGTCGAAGCCGCCGGGGGCCTGGGCCAGCCACTGGGCGATGGCGCTTCGGGTGCGCCGCCAGCGCGCTTGGGCCAGCAGCGCCCGGGCGTGCCAGCGCAGGTCGACGAGGGCCACGCGCGTCAGAACGGCGGCTTGATCACCTTGGCGCAGGTGCCGCGAATCAGTTTGACCGTGCGGCCATCGGTGATGCCCAGAGATTGCTCGAAGGCGCCGGTGGTGCGGTCGACGGTGAATTCTTCTTTGTTGATGCTGACCCCGAATCGCTGGAACATGGCCGGGCGCGAGACCACGAACTTGTTACCTTCCACCTTCAGGACGCCGGCGCGGCTCTCGGAAATAGACAGCTTGCCCTGGTACCAGCCCGAGGACTTGTCCATGTCGACCTGGGCCATGGTGATGCGGGGCGGCTCGTTGCCCTGAATGCCCAGGGCCAGCTGGCCCTCGATGTCCAGGTGCAGCTCGCAGATCAGGTCGATCACGCCGCTGGTGGCCGCTTTGGTGCCGCCAGCGCCGACAGGGCCGGACGGGATGACGACAGGCTTGGCCTCATTGGAGAACAGCTGTTGGACGCCCAGGACGCCGCCTGCCGCCAAGACTCCACCCACCGCGATGCCGATGATCAAGTTCTTCATGTTGCCCTCAAGACCTGCCTCGATGATCCGATGATACTGGCAGGGCTTGTGAATAATATGCCGCTAATTGAAGGTTCCACACGGGAAAAAATCCAACCGTGACGTCAATTAATTCGGCACTAACTCGATTTTCTTGAGGACATCATGTTTCTACGAATTCTGGGCGGCGGTATTGTTTTCATCCTGTTCGCCGTGCTGGGGACCCTATCCGCGGTCACCCTGATGAAGACGTCTGATGTCGATAAGCGCCTGTATGTGGCGGAAAAGACACTCAAGGACCACGAGAAAGAACTCAAGAAGCTGCACGAAGAAATCCTTGCGTTGGACAAGAAGTCCAAGGCCGGTCCGGCGGGTGCGCAAGGCGATGAGTGGGCCTACGACGGCGAGGCAGGCCCCGAAAAGTGGGGCGCCCGCTACGCGACCTGCGGCAACGGCAAGTCGCAGTCTCCTTTGAACATCACGGGCCCGTTTGAAAAATCAAGCGTCACCCTCAAAGCCGAATACAAGCCCGGCGTGCTGCGCGTGATCAACACCGGGCGCGCCGTCATGGTGAATGTGCCGCCTGGCAACGTTCTCAAGGTGGGCGCCGAATCCTACGAACTGCAGCAAATCAGTTTCCACCGCCCCAGTCAGGACCAGGTCGACGGCAAGCCGATGGCGATGGGGGCCCACCTGGTGCATAAAAACGCTGGCGGCAAGGTGCTGGTCGTTGCCGTGACGATGCGCGAGTCCGCTGCTCAAAACCGCGCACTGTGGGCGATCTGGAAGAACATGCCCGCCAAAGCAGGCCCAGAGGTGACGGTGTCGAGCGTGTCGATCAATCCGGCCAATCTGCTGCCCGAGTCGATGGCGCACTACGCCTACGAAGGCTCGCTGACCATGCCGCCTTGCACCGAGGGCGTGCAGTTCTTCGTCATGAAGTCGCCGATCGGCATCCAGAAGGAAATGATCGACGGCTTTCCCTTGAAGATGAACGCGCGCCCCGTGCAGCCCCTGAACGGCCGCAAGATCAGCGCCTCCTGACGCCTGCCGTCAGCCCGCTGCGCCGGCGGCGGCTTAGCGGCCGCAGTGAATCACGAAGCTCAGGGTGAAGGGGCTCAGTCCCCCCACCTTGCGCCACAGGCCCTTGGCCTCGAGGTCGAACAGCTTCTGGCCCGTGAGCATGGGGCCGGCATAGCTGGTCAAGTTGCTGATTCGGTACATCTGGTACTTGCAGTCGTATTCGTTGAGGTAGCGCCGCGAGCGTACGCCGTCGCCGTCGGCGGCCTTCAGATCCTGGATTTCCCAGACCCGCACCACGTTTTCCTCGCGCTGGATCGAGCTGCGGTCCATGTACAGCGTGGCCAGCTCGCTCTCGCCGACCTTGGCCCAGTTGGCCCAGGCGAGCCCCGGCAGCAAGGCGGCAGCCAGGACTGCGACGAGTGGGCGCCACCGGGTGGCACGGGGTGTGTGTCGGTGCGCGATTGCGTGCGTCATGGCGCTGTTTCAGGCTCTTTCAGAAATAGGTGCCGGCCAAGGTCAGGGGGCGCCCTCCGGTGCCGAGTTTGAAACGGGAGATGCCGGGGTGTACCCGGGTGTTGACCCCGCCCAAATCGAGCCGTTCGATGCCCAGCTTCTTGAGGTAGTCGATGCCCCGCCAAAGCAGCAGATTGTGCGCGTTGGCCTTGCGGCCAGCCTCGTCGGACCAGCCCACATGGTAGGTGGCGCCGCTGCCGTGAATCAGGAACAACATGGCCGCCATCGTCTCTTTCTGGCGCGATTGCGCAAAGCTCACGGCAAAGCCCGCCTCCTTGGAGGGCGCGGCTTCGATGTAGTCCTGCACAAAAGAGGCGGGCAGGCCATGGAATTTTTTCTCGGAGCGCTGCTGGGTCTCGCGTTCGAGCAGGCGCAGGCACTCGGGCAGATTGGCTTCGACCCGCGTGGCGAAGGCGGTGTCGGCTTCAGCCTTGACCAGGCGATTGCGCCACTTGCCTTCCAGGTCGCTGCGCACTTGCGCCAGCGGCCGACGCAGATCCAGCATGACGGTGGAATAGCCGGTCATGACCCGCCACAGGCCCCGGGTTTCCGGGTCTGTCTCGGGGCCAGCCGGCGCGTTGGGCGAGAACAACGGCACCCTCAGCGCGGGCAGAGGCAGGGATTTCTTCAGGGCACGCAGCGCGCGGGCGCGGTCTGCGGGGGGCAGATCCGGGTGCCAGACCGGGCCACGGGTGCAGGAAGCCAACGAGAGGTAGCCTGCCAGTCGCCGGGACATGAATTGGGCAATGCCTAGCAGCGAGGTGCCGTCGGTGATGGAGGCGCGAAGAATGCGTACTTTGAGAGTTTGAAGGGCCTGCCCGTAGGCCCAGGACTGCTCAAGACTGCCGCCGTGCTGCTTGTGGAATAGCTCCCAATTATTTCGGCTTACTTCGTCCCACGCGACATTCATCGCACCATAATATGCCAAGGCTAAAAGACCAGGGTCAAGTTGTAGGCGCTCGTGCCGATAAATGACAGGGGATCGCGCCGATGGCCGACCGAAAGAAGAACGCTCAAAACGCGCTGGCCCTGGATATTCCGGGGCCCCGGCCGACCCTTCTGGGGCTGTTTTTGTGCGTGCTGTACCTGGGCGGGCCGATCCTGATCCTGGGCAACCTGGTCGATTTGCTGTTCCAACTGGTGTTGGGCTGGTGCATCGGCCTCTGGTGCGTTTTTTAGTATTGAAGGTCCGTCATGTTTTTCTTCATTGGCCTGTTGGTGGTGTTCGCGACGGTGTTCGGCGGCTATATCGCGGCCGGCGGCAAGATGGCGCCCATCATCAAGGCTGCGCCGATCGAGATCGTCATCATTTTGGGCGCCGCCATCGGCGCCTCGCTGATGGCCAACAGCTTCCCGATCTTCAAGTCGGCCATGGGCGGTATCGCCAAGTGCATCTCCGGCCCGAAGTGGAAGCAGGCCGACTACCTGGCCGTGATGGTGCTGGTGGGCAAGCTGTTGGGGGTGATGAAGAAGGAAGGCGTGGTGGCCCTGGAAGCCCACGTCGAGAACCCCGATTCCAGCCCGATCTTTGGTGAGTTCCCCAAGCTGGCCAAGGACCACTTCATCGTGCAGATGATTTGTGATCCTCTGCGCCTGGCGGTGATCTCTCAGGGCAACCTGGAGGCCGATACCGTCGAAGACATCATGAAGACCGCGATCAAGACCCACCACCACGACGCGATGAAGGCATCGGGCGCGTTGGCTGCTATCGCGGGCGGTCTGCCTGCGCTGGGTATCGTGGCCTGCGTGCTGGGTGTGATTAAGACCATGGGCGCCATTGACCAACCGCCGCCGGTGCTGGGCGCCCTGATTGGCGCGGCGCTGGTGGGCACCATGCTGGGTGTGTTCATGTCCTACGGCATGTTCGATCCCTGGGCGGGCCGACTGGCGCAGATCATTGACGAAGAAGGTCAGATCTACAACGTGATCAAGGAAATGATCGTGGCCAACCTGCGCGGCTTCCCGCAGCCGGTGATGATCGAGACGGCGAGGGCGTGCATCAGTCACGACAACCAACCGAGCTTCGCAGAAGTGTTCGATAGCTTGCGAGGGTCCTGATGGCCGAAGCCGCAGTCGCCGAGGAAGAAAAGCCGGCCGCCGCGCCTGCTGCCGCCCCCGAGGCGGCCGCTGCGCCGGCGACGGAAGCCCCTGCGGAAGGCGCGGCGCCAGCCGAGGAGCCGGTACGGCCGATCATCCGCAAGATCATCGTGGAGGATGGTCATGGCGGCGCCCACGGGGGTGCCTGGAAGATCGCGCTGGCCGACATGATGACGGCCATGATGGCCTTCTTCCTGCTGATGTGGCTGCTCGGTGCCTCCAACGAAGACCAGCGCAAGAGCGTGGCCGATTATTTCCGCCCGGCGTCTCACAGCCAGATCAGGTTCGGCGAACTCGCCGGCTCGAACGGTCTGCTCGGGGGCCGCTCGGTAGTCGACCCCGACGGTTTTCCTTTCACCGCCAAACAGACCGCGCTGCTCGAACGCCTCACCCCCGAATCCGAGGGCGGCACGCAGGAAGGTGAGTCAGGGCAGGATGGCAAGGGCCAGCCAGGTCAGGGCGAGTCGGGCAAGGCCAAGCAGGATCGCGAGAACTTCGAGAAGCTCGAGAAGGATCTGAAGGAAAAGCTGTCCGAGAACAAGCAGCTCAAATCCATGCAGGACCAGGTGAACATCACCCGCGAAAAAGACGGCTTGCGCATCGAGATCATCGACAAGGCCGACTACTCCATGTTCCGCCTGGGGACCAACCAGCTCGATCCGAAGGCGGCGCAGTTGCTCGCCGAGGTGGCCAAGTCGATCAAGGATCTTCCGAACAAGGTGGCGATCCGCGGTCATACCGACAGCCTGGGCTTCGCGGCGGACAGCGGCCGCAACAACTGGACGCTGTCGACCGAGCGTGCCGATGCCACACGCCAGTTGATGCAGGGATCGGGTGTGGCTTACCAGCGTTTCCAGCGCATTGAGGGCGTGGCCGACACGGCGCCCTTCGTGCCAGCCAATCCGGCCGACCCGCGTAACCGGCGGGTGAGTATCACCGTACTCAATCAGTGAGTCGGCGGGGCGGGCGCTAGGTGAGGGCGTTGTCGCCGCTCATGTAGACAAACACTTCATCGAAACAATCGCCCTTGAGCTTGAAGAAGTTGGCGTTGTTTTTGTGAATCGTGGGGTGTCCGCCGCGCCCGTTGCGGACTTCAAATCGAGAGGCGATCCGATCGGGCGGCGCAACCACATGGTCGAAGCGGCCGTGATAGATGCTGTCGTAGCGATCGAAGAGGCGCTCGAACATTCCCGAGATTTCCGTATCCCGACCTCGGAAGGTCGTTTGATACGTGGCGAT
>CANGSD010000030.1 GCA_947455875.1 Comamonadaceae bacterium | reverse complement strand
CGGTCCGTGTGCCCGTTGGCATACGCGGACTCGACATCGGTGACACCGCGCACCTTCACATAGACCGCCTCGGTGCACCAGAAGCAGCCGCCGCCCAGGACCAGGATCTGTGGTTCGTTCATGAAGTCGCTCCCCTTGGAAGCCTCGGACTGTAGCCCCCTGGGGCCCGACGGATCGCCCGCTACCATCGCAGACCTATGCAATTCGGGGATTTCAAGGCCTTGGTCAGCCCGCTGGTTCTGCCACCCGCAGGCCCTTTGCTGCTGGCGCTGCTGGCACTTTTGGTGATCGCGGGTTTCAGGCAAGCGCCGCGTCTACGTCGCACGGCGTGGGCCCTGGCGCTGGTGTCGCTGCTCGCCTTGTGGCTGCTGTCCTGCCACGCAGTGGCCCTGCGCCTGACCGGCTGGCTGCTGCCCCTGCCCGCGGTGGTGACCGACAACGCGCTCGCCTCGATGCGCCCGCAGGCGGTGGTGGTGCTGGGCGGCGGCGTGTTGGCGCAGGCGCCGGAATACGGCGCGGCGCAGCCTTCCAGTGCCACGCTGGCCCGCCTTCGCTACGGTATCCACCTGGCGCGCACCCAGCAGCTGCCCCTGGCTTTTGCCGGCGGACTGGGCTGGGGCGGGCGTGGCACGGTCAGCGAGGCCGAGGCCGTGAAACGCTCGGCCACCCAGGACTTCGGATTCGACATCCGCTGGCTCGACGACCGCTCGCGCGACACCCACGAGAACGCCCAGCGCATCGCCGCCCTGCTGCAGCCCGAGGGCGTGCGCCGCATCGCGCTGGTGTCCGACGCCTGGCACCTGCCGCGGGCGACCCTGGAGTTCGAGCGGGCTGGCTTCGAGGTGCTGCCGGCCCCCACCCGGCTGCCCCTGCCCGTAGCACGCCCAGCCCTGGAATGGTTGCCCTCGGCCGAAGGCCTGACCGCCTCGCGCCATGTCCTGCGCGAATGGCTGGCCTTGCGCGCCGCACGGTTTTCCGGCCCGCCCTAACGCCTTGACCCTCCCATCCGCTGACAGTACATTACTAACCAGTCAGTCATTAACTCCCCGCCCGCCATGCAAGCCAAGGCCGATGACGGCCACGTCAAACGCGAGCGCCGCAAGCAGGCGCGGCCCGGCGAGCTGCTGGATGCCGCCCTGGCGCTTTTTGTGGAAAAAGGCTTCGCCGCCACCCGTGTCGAGGAAGTGGCCGCGCGCGCAGGCGTGTCGAAGGGCACCCTGTTCCTGTATTTCGATAGCAAAGAAGAGTTATTCAAGGCGGTCGTGCACGAAAACCTGGTGGGCCGCTTCGTCGAATGGAACGAAGAGTTCGAGCGGTTTGAGGGCGACAGTGCCGAAATGCTGCGCTACTGCCTGAGTGCCTGGTGGGAGCGCATCGGCGCAACACCGGCCTCGGGCATCACCAAGCTGATGATCAGCGAGTCACACAACTTCCCAGAGCTCGTCAGCTACTACCAGAATGAAGTGATGGTGCCAGGCCATGCCCTGATTCGCCGCATTCTGCAGCGCGGGGTCGACCGGGGCGAATTTCAGGTGGACGACATGGACTACGCGATCTACAGCGTGATCGCACCGATGATTTTTCTGATGATGAACAAACACTCGCTGGGCACGTGCGTGCCCGCGCAGCAGGCACTGGATCCCCTGCGCTTCATCGCGATGCAGACCGATGTGCTGCTGCGCGGCCTGTGCGCCCGGGGGCTGGGTGACGGAGGGATCGCGTGAAGAAAACGACAGGTATCGCCATCGCAGCGATCGTTGCGGTCCTCGCGATCGGTGTCTGGGCATGGCGTGCTGGTAAGGCGCGCAAGGCGGCACCCGCCACCGTGCAGGTCGAGGCCGTCGTCGAACTCGCGCGCAGCGATGTGGTCGACGCCCAAACGAACGCGCTGAACCAGGGCGTCCTTCTCACGGGCAGTCTGCGTGCTGTCCATTCGGCCGTGGTGAAGGCGCGTGTGGCCGGCGAGCTGCAAGGGCTGGCCGTGCGCGAAGGCGACGCTGTGCGCGCGGGCCAGGTGATCGCCACCATCGACCCTGCGGAACACCAGGCACGTTTGCGACAGGCGCAGCAGCAGGCCGACGCCGCCCGGTCGCAGGTCGAGATCGCCAAGCGTAATTTCGACAACAACCAGGCGATGGTGGACAAGGGCTTCATCTCACGCACCGCGCTGGAAAGCTCACAAAGCAGCCTCACCGGCGCCCAGGCCACCTACCAGGCGGCGGTCGCGGCGGTCGACGTGGCAAGCAAGACGCTGGACGACACCGCCTTGCGCGCACCGATCACGGGCGTCGTGTCACAGCGCCTGGCGCAACCGGGCGAGCGATTGGCCGTCGACGCCCGCGTGATCGAGATCATTGACCCGACTCGACTGGAGCTGGAGGCGACGCTTGCGCCGGCCGACTCGGTCCACGTGCGCACGGGTCAGACCGCGCGCCTGACCGTCGAAGGCGCGGCGCAGCCTGTGACCGCCACCGTCGTACGCATCAACCCCAGTGCCCAAGCTGGCAGCCGTGGCGTGCCGGTTTACCTGTCGGTGCCAGCAACGCCCGGCCTGCGTCAGGGGCTGTTCGCGCAAGGGATGCTGGTCACCGAACGGGTGCAGGCGCTGGCGGTGCCGCTGGGCGCTGTCCGCACCGACCGGCCCACACCGTATGTGCAAGTGATCGAAGGGGAACGCGTACGTCACAAGGCGGTCCAGCCCGGCGCTCGGGGTGAGGCCGGCGACGAGACCCTGGTGGCGGTCACAGGCCTGCAGGCCGGTGCGCGGGTGATCCTGGGTCATGTGGGCGCGCTGCGTGAGGGAACCGCCGTGCGATTCACCGCCATCGCCGCCCCGCCTGCCAGCGCCCCCACAGCCGGCACGGCCCGCTGAAGGCGCGCGCCCCATGTGGTTCACCCGCCTCAGCCTGCGCAATCCCGTGCTGGCCACCATGATGATGGCGGCGCTGGTGGTGCTGGGCCTGTTTTCGCTGCAAAGGCTGAAGGTCGACCAGTTCCCCAACATCGACTTCCCGGTGGTGGTGGTGACCACCGAATACCCCGGCGCCTCACCCGAGGTGGTGGAAGTCGAGGTCACGCGCAAGATCGAAGAGGCTGTCAACGCCATCTCGGGCATCAACACGCTCACCTCACGCAGCTACGAGGGCCAGTCGGTGGTGATCGTCGAGTTCTCGCTGCAGGTGAATGGACGCTCGGCAGCCGACGATGTGCGCGAGCGAATCGCCTCGGTACGGCCGACACTGCGCACCGAGGTCAAGGAGCCGCGCGTGCTGCGCTTCGATCCCGCCAGCCGATCGATCTGGTCGGTCGCGGTGCTGCCGGACGCGGGCCAGGGCGGACCGATGTCGGCAGTGGAACTGACCAACTGGGCCGACCAGACCCTCAAGAAGCGGCTGGAGAACGTGCGAGGGGTCGGCTCGGTGACGCTGGTCGGCGGTACCCGGCGCGAGATCAATCTGTACATGCTGCCGGCCGCCATGAAATCCCTGGGCGTCACGCCCGAACAGGTCGTGGCGGCCGTGCGCGGCGAGAACCAGACGCAGCCCGTGGGTACCCTGCGCTCGCTCTCGCAAGAACGGGTGGTCCAAATCGATGCGCGCATGCAGCGGCCCGAGGATTTCGGGCGGATCATCGTGGCGCGCAAAAACGGCGTGCCGGTGCGGCTCGAGCAGATCGCTCGCGTGGCCGACGGGGCCCAGGAAATTCAGAGCCTGGCGCTTTACAACGGACAGCGCACGCTGCTGCTGACGGTGCAAAAGTCCCAGGACGAAAACACCATCCAGGTGATCGACGGGCTCAACGACACGCTGCGCCAGATGAAGGCGCAATTGCCGCCCGGCGTACGGCTCGAGCCCGTTCTCGACGCCTCGCGGCCCATTCGCGTATCGGTGGCCAATGTGCGCGCCACGCTGATCGAGGGCGCGCTGCTCACGGTCCTGATCGTGTTCCTGTTTCTGAACTCCTGGCGATCGACCATCATCACCGGCCTGACCCTGCCCATCGCCGTGATCGGGACCTTCCTGTTCATGGACTTGCTGGGGTTCACGGTCAACATGGTGACGCTGATGGCGCTGTCCCTCTGCGTGGGCTTGTTGATTGATGACGCCATCGTGGTGCGCGAGAACATCGTGCGACACATGAACATGGGCAAAGGACCCTTTCAGGCCGCGATGGAAGGCACCGAGGAAATCGGGCTGGCCGTGCTGGCCACCACCTTGTCCATCGTGGCCGTGTTCTTGCCGGTCGGCTTCATGGGCGGGATCATCGGTAAGTTCTTTCACGAGTTTGGCCTGACCATCGTGGCGGCGGTGTTGATCTCGATGTTCGTGAGCTTCACGCTCGATCCGATGCTGTCCTCGATCTGGCATGACCCCCAAGCCCAGGGCGGGCGCACAGCGAATGCGCCCCGCTCGCTGTACGACCGCACCCTGGGGCGTGTCAGCGCTTGGTTCGACGGCTTGACCACCTCGCTTTCAAATGCCTACCAGCGCTTGTTACGCTGGTCGCTGGTTCATCGCCTGGCGACCGTGCTGACGGCGGTTGGGATCTTCGCGGGCAGCGTGGTCATGGTGCCGCTGCTCGGGACCGAGTTCGTGCCCAAGGCCGACTTCTCGGAGGTCACGGTGAGCTTCCACCCGCCGGTGGGCTCCTCCCTGGAGCTGACCGAGGCCAAGGCCCGTCAGGCCGAGGCCATCGTGCGCGAGTTTCCCGAGACCCGCTACACACTGGCGACGATCAACACCGGCACCGCGCAGGGCAAGATCTATGCGTCGCTGTATGTACGACTGGTGGACCGCAAGGACCGCACTCGCAACGTGGACCAGATGGCGGCCTTGCTGCGCGAGCGACTGCGGCAGGTGCCGGGCATCACCGTCACCCACGCGGGCCTGGTCGATGCGGTGGGCGGCAACAAGCAGGTGGAGCTCTCGCTGATGGGACCCGACCTGCAGGAACTCGAACGCCTGTCAGTGCTGATGCTCGATCGCATGCGCCCGATTCCCGGCCTGGTCGACCTGGACTCCAGCGTCAAGCCCAACAAACCGGTGGTGGATGTGGTGGTCAGGCCCGACACCGCCAGCGATCTGGGGCTGTCTGTGGGCCAGATCGCCGCGTCGCTGCGCACGCTGGTCGCCGGACAGACGGTGGGCAACTGGCACGCCGGCGACGACCAGATCTACGACGTCAACGTGAGGCTGGCACCTGAGGCGCGCAACGCGGCGCAGCACCTGGAGCGCCTGTCCTTGCCCATAGGTACCCAGGCCGATGGCAGCGCCAGCGTGGTGCCACTGTCGCAAATCGCCCAGGTGCGCGAGACCACCGGTCCAAATCAGATCAACCGGCGCGATCTGGCGCGTGAGGTGGCGATCAATGCCAACGTCTATGGACGCTCGGCGGGCGAGGTGTCGGCCGACGTGCGCAAGGCCTTGGAAGGGATCGCCCTGCCCCCAGGCTATCGCTGGCAGTTCGGTGGCTCGGTCAAGAACATGGGCGAATCCTTCGGACATGCCGTCTCGGCCCTGGCCCTGGCGGTGATCTTCATCTACATGATCCTGGCCAGCCAGTTCAAGAGCTTTCTGCAGCCGCTGGCGCTCATGACCTCGCTGCCCCTGACCCTGATCGGGGTGGTCGGGGCGCTGCTGATGTTCCGCTCGACGCTGTCGATGTTCTCGGTGATCGGGGTGGTGATGCTGATGGGGCTGGTGACCAAGAACGCCATCTTGCTGGTGGATTTCGCGATCCGTGCCCGCGAGGACCACACCGACGCCCAGGGCCGCCGGGTGCCGGGCCTGCCCCGGGCCGAGGCCCTGCTGCTGGCCGCCCAGGTGCGGCTGCGGCCTATTCTCATGACCACCCTGGCCATGATCTTCGGCATGGTGCCCCTGGCCTTCGCCCTGACCGAGGGCGCCGAGCAGCGCGCACCCATGGGGCAGGCGGTGATTGGGGGGGTGATCACCTCCTCCCTGCTGACCCTGGTGGTGGTGCCCGTGGTCTATTGCTACCTGGACGATCTGGCCGCCTGGCTGCGCCGAAAGGCGGGGTCGGCCGCGGCTCCTAAAATGCCTGATTCCCCCTGATTCGCAGACTTGTTCCCGAGAAAAGCCATGACCCTGCCTGATGCCATCGAAAAAGCCCGCTTCAACATGATCGAACAGCAGATTCGCCCCTGGGACGTGCTGGATCCCCAGGTGCTGGAGCTGCTGTCGGTGCTGCACCGCGAAGACTTCGTGCCCGCCGCGCACAAGGCCTTGGCCTTTGTCGACATGGAGATTCCGCTGGCTGGCAGCGCCGAAGACGCCCTGAGCACCGGTCGCTGCATGCTGGCGCCCAAGGTCGAGGCGCGCATGCTGCAAGACGCCAATCCCCAGCCCTACGAAAAGGTGTTGGAAGTGGGGGCTGGCAGCGGCTACATGGCGGCCTTGCTGGCCGGGCGCGCCGAGTCGGTCATCACGCTGGAGATCGATCCCACCCTGGCCCGCATGGCGCGCGAGAACCTGGCACGCGCCGGCGTGAAGAACGCGCAGGTGCTTGAGGCCGATGGCGCCCAGGCCCTGCCCGCCCAGGGGCCGTTTGATGTGATCGTGCTCAGTGGCTCGGTGGCGCAAGTGCCCCAGGCCCTGCTCTCGCAGCTGCGCGTGGGCGGACGGTTGGTGGCCATCGTCGGCAGCGATCCGGTGATGCGCGCGACGCGGGTGACGCGCACCGGCGAGGCCACCTGGACCACTGAACAGCGCTGGGACACGATGGCCCCGCGCCTGCAGCACTTCCCCGAGCCTTCGCGCTTCGAGTTCTAACCCGCGCCACCACCGCCACGAGCCTTACGTCCATGATCGACCAGGTCCGCCCCTCGGAGTTATCAGATTGGCTGGCGCAGAACGCCAGCGACCAGCCCGTGGTGCTGGACGTGCGCGACCCGCTGGAGCTGACGCTGGCCCGTGTGCGTCCCGAGGGCTTTGAGCTGGTTCACATTCCGATGAACGAGCTGCCTGCGCGCCTGGCCGAACTCGACCCCCAGCGGCCGCTGGCCTGCTTGTGCCACCATGGCGTACGCAGCCAGCGGGTGGCGATGTTCCTGGCGCACAACGGCTTTGAGCGGGTGGTGAACATCGGGGGCGGGATCGACGCCTGGTCGATGGAGCGTGACCCTGGTGTCGCCCAGTACTAGAAGCCCTTCGGGCCAACACAAGAAAGACGAACCATGAAACCGTTGCTGCGCCCCACGCTGCGTCTGCTGCCCCTGTCGCTGGCCGCCGCGTTCGCCGTCTTGCCTGCGCAGGCCCAGAGCCTGCTCGATTTGTACGAAGCAGCGCGCGGACACGATGCGGCCTTCCAGTCGGCACGTGCCACCTTCGAGGCGGCGCAGCACCGAGCCGAGCAGGCCCGCGCTGGACTGCTGCCAACAGCCAACCTCACCAGCAGCCGCAGCGAGACGCAGCAAGACCAGCGCACCACCAGCAGCACCCAGCGCAATTTCGGTACCGGCAGTGCCTCGGTCAGCGTGTCGCAGCCGCTGTACCGCCCCGCCAACCGCGCAACTTACGAGCAAGGCAAACGCCAGGTCGATGCGGCGCAGGCCCAGCTGACCACCGCCAGCCAAGACCTGATCATTCGGGTCAGCCAGGCGTACTTCGACGTGCTGTCGGCGCAGGACACGCTGGCCTTCGTGCGCGCCCAAAAGGCGGCGGTGAGCGAGCAGCTTGCGTCGGCGCGTCGCAACTTCGAGGTCGGTACGGCCACCATCACCGACACCCGCGAGGCTCAGGCGCGCTTTGACCTGGTGCTGGCACAAGAGATCGCCGCCGAAAACGACCTGCGCGTGCGCAGGCTGGCGCTGGATAACGTGACCGGTCGGACCGACGCCAAGCCCCTGCCCCTGGCAGCGCCGCTGGCGCTGCCGACACCCGAGCCGAGCGACGTGAACACCTGGGTGCAGCAGGCCGAAGACGCCAGCCCCTCGATACAGCAGGCGCGACTGGGCCTGGAAGTGGCGCGGCTGGAGACCGAAAAAGCCAAGGCGGGCCACCTGCCGACCGTGGACCTGAACGCCAGCTACGGCTACAACCGCAACCTGGCCGGTAATGCGGTGTCGACCACCGACTCACGCATCTTGTCTACCCAATTGGGCGTCACCCTGAACGTGCCCCTGTTCGCGGGCTTTGCCACGCAAAACCGCATCCGCGAAACGCTGTCCCTGGAGGACAAGGCGAAGGCCGACCTGGACAACGCGCGCCGCACGGTGGCCCAGGCCACGCGCACAGCCTTCCTCGGTCTGGTCTCGGGCGCGGGCCAGGTCCGCGCGCTGGAGGCCGCAGAAGCCTCCAGCCAGAGCGCGCTGGATGCCAACCGACTGGGCTACCAAGTGGGCGTACGTATCAACATCGACGTGCTCAATGCCCAGAGCCAGTTGTTCCAGACCAAGCGGGATCTGGCTGTGGCCCGCTACAACGTGCTCCTGGGGCACCTGAAGCTGCGCCAGGCCAATGGCTCGCTCAAGCCCGAGGACGTCGCGCCGATCAACGGCCTGCTGGCGCGCTAAGCAGTCGGCGTTCGCGCCATGAGGGCGAGCAGGGCATCGGCGGTGCGGCTGGCAGCGCCGCGATGCGCTTGCGCGAACTGGGTCGCCGCCTGCCCCGTTTGCGCGCAGCGCGCCCTGTCTTGCACCAGGGCTACGATCGGGTCCATCGCCTGCGCCAGATCGGGGGCACGCAAAGCGGCGCCCGCTTGCACCGCCTGCGCGCTGGCCCCCTCGAAATTAAAGGTGTGCGGGCCCATCACCACCGGACAGCCACACGCCGCCGCCTCAATCAGGTTCTGACCGCCTAGCCGCGCGTAGCTGCCCCCGAGCAGGGCGGCATCGGACAGGCCGTAATACAAGGGCATCTCGCCCAGCGTGTTTCCGAGCCAGACCCGGGCCATCAGGGCCCGGCCGTCGGGGCCGTCGGGTCCCCAGTCGGTGCGCCGCGAGATCGTCAAGCCTGCCTCCGTCGCCAACTCGGCGACCTCCTCGAAACGCTGCGGATGCCGCGGCACCAGCAACCAGTGCACGCCAGCGTCACGGCGCAAGGCCACCTCGCGGAAAAATTCTTCT
>CANGSD010000029.1 GCA_947455875.1 Comamonadaceae bacterium | reverse complement strand
GATCAAAAACCTGAACAGCTTCAAGTTCATGCAGCAAGCCATCGATTACGAAGTGCGCTGGCAGATCGAGGAGATCGAGGACGGTCGCGCGATTCAGCAGGCCACCGTGCTGTTCGACCCCGACACGGGCGAGACCCGCGCCATGCGCACGAAAGAGGATGCCGCTGATTACCGGTACTTCCCCGACCCGGACCTGCCGCCGCTGGTGGTGGCGCCCGAGTGGGGCGAGCGTGTGCGGCAGGCCCTGCCCGAGCTGCCCCGCGTGATGGCGGCGCGCTTTGTGGCCAGTTACGGCCTGCCCGAATACGACGCCACCACGCTCACGCAAAGCAAGGCGATGGCGGCCTATTTCGAAGAGGCCGCCACCGCCTGCGGCCAGCCCAAGCTGGCGAGCAACTGGATCATGGGCGAGGTCTCGCGTCGCTTGAATGCCAGCGAATCGTCGATCGAGCAAGCGCCGGTCTCGGCGCAGGCGCTCGCCGCTTTGATCGGACGCATTGCCGACGGCACCATCTCGAATAACGCCGGCAAGCAGGTGTTCGAAGCGCTTTGGAGTGGTCAGGCCCAGGATGTCGATGCCATCATCGCCGCCAAGGGCCTCAAGCAGATGAACGACACCGGCGCGCTGGAACAGATCATCGACACGGTGATCGCAGCCAACGCCGACAACGTCGCCCAGTTCAAGGCCGGCAAGGACAAGGCCTTTAACGCGCTGGTCGGTCAGGTAATGAAGGCCAGCCAGGGCAAGGCCAACCCGGCCCAGGTCAACGAACTTCTCAAGAAGAAACTGAGCTGACGCTCTCCGCCCCTCAGATCACGCCATAGCGTTGGCGGTAGGCCGTCACCCGCGCCAGGTGGTCGGCCATGTCGTGGCCGGGGCGTGCGGCCAGGTAATCGAGCAGGTCGGTCAGGCGGGCGATGGCGCACACCTGCAAGCCCAGGGTCTCGCGCACATATTGCACGGCGCTGTGGGGCATGTCGCGCACCGAGCCATCGGCTTGCTTCTCGGTGGCCATCTCCTGGCGGTCCAGGGCCAGGGCCACCGCATGGGGCTGGGCGCCCGCGGCCTGGATGATGGCAATCGATTCACGCGCCGCGGTGCCGGCCGACATCACGTCGTCGACGATCAGCACACGCCCCTGCACTGGCGCGCCCACCAGCACCCCGCCTTCGCCATGGTCCTTGGCTTCCTTGCGGTTGTAGGCATAGGGCACGTTGCGCCCCAGGCGCGCCAGCTCGATGGCGACGGCGGCGGCCAGCGGAATGCCCTTGTACGCAGGGCCAAACAGCATGTCGAACGCGATGCCGCTGGCCATGATGCGCTGTGCATAAAATTGCGCGAGCCGTCCGAGCTTGGCGCCGTCGTCGAACAAGCCGGCGTTGAAGAAATACGGCGAATCGCGTCCTGCCTTGGTGCGAAAACTGCCGAAACGCAAGACGCCCGATTCCACCGAGAACCGCACGAAGTCCTGGGCCAGTTGATCCTGGCCGTCACCTGCCGCCATGGGAAATTCCTTGTTCAAACTCACCAGCCTCAACCTCAATGGCATTCGTTCTGCCACCAGCAAGGGCTTGCAAGCGTGGGTGGACAAGAGCCGGCCCGATTGTATTTGCGTGCAAGAGGTCAAAGCCCAGGCGAGCGATGTCGCAGGCAAGTTTGAAGCGATGGCAGGTCTCAAAGGCCACTTTCACTTCGCCGAGAAAAAAGGCTATTCGGGTGTGGGGATCTACACCCGCCACGAGCCCAGCGACGTGGTCGTGGGCTGGGACGGTGGCGAGTTCGATGCCGAAGGCCGTTATGTGGAATTGCGATTTGACACGCCCCAGCGCAAGTTGTCGATCATCAGCAGCTACTTTCCCTCGGGTTCCTCGGGCGAGGAGCGCCAGCAGGCCAAGTTTCGTTTTCTTGCGGGCATCGATCCGCACCTCGTGGCCTTGAAGAAAAAGCGCGAATTCATTCTGTGCGGCGATGTGAACATCGCCCACCACGAAAAAGATTTGAAGAACTGGAAGGGCAACCTCAAGAACAGCGGCTTCCTGCCCGAGGAGCGCGCCTGGATGACGCGTCTGCTCTCCGAGGTGGGGCTGGTCGATGTCTATCGCCACCTCAAGCCTGAGACCACCGATGCGAGCTACACCTGGTGGAGCAATCGCGGGCAGGCCTATGCAAAGAACGTGGGCTGGCGCATCGACTACCACCTGGCCACGCCGGCGATGGCGGCCCTGGCGCGCACCGAGAGCATCTACAAGGACGAGAAATTCTCGGACCACGCGCCCCTGACGGTGGGCTACGACTGGCGGCTCTGACCTACCAGCCCATCACCCGCCGCAGCACGAAATCGCGCCCCTGTTCCTGCCCGCCCTCGCGCCAGGTGCCGCGGATCTCGCGCCCGCAGCTGCCTGGCACGGGCTGACCCACCCAGACCGCGTCGATGCGCACGCCGTCCGCCGATTCCTCCAGGGTGAAGGTGCCGCCCTCCAGGTCACCAGCCAGGCGCGCCTCGCGGCCTTCGCGGCGGATGCGTCCGGCCAGGCTGTCGGGCCAGTCGGCATTGGGTTGCAGCACCAGATCGGCGCTCTTGCCTGCGCCCGCGAACTGCGCGCGCCAGCTGCCCAGGAGATCGCGGGCCCGCAGGTCGGCGTCGGCCGGACAGGCCCCCGCCGCTAGCGAGCTCGCGGTCAGTAAGGCCACAACCCACGCCCTCATGCCGCCCCGCTGGCCGCCTTCGCAGCATCGGTCTGCGCCTTGCGAGCGGCGAACTCTGCGCGCAGGGCCTTGAGCTTCTCGCGCGGATCTTCCTTGGTCGTGGCCTGGTTCAGGGCCATCTCGGTGATGAAGCGGCTCGCCACGCCTTGAACGAATTCACGGCCCTTCTTGCGCCGCTTGAGCCAAGACACCGCCAGCGAGCGCTGGGCGCGCGTGATGCCCACATACATCAGCCGCCGCTCCTCCTGCAGCCGCTGCACGATGCTCTCGTCGACGGTTTTCATCGTGCCGTTCTCGTCGTCGAGCTTGAAAGGCAGCAGCCCCTCGTTGCATCCGACCAGCATCACATGCGGCCACTCCAGCCCCTTGGACGCGTGCAGGGTCGACAGCGTCACCACGTTCTGATCTTTCTCGCGCTCGGTGATGGTCGAGAGCAGGGCGATGGTCTGCGCCACTTCCAGGAGGTTCTTCTTCTCGCTGGCCATCGCCATACCCTCAGCGCCCGACGCGTCGTCGATCTCGCCGCCACAGCGCGCCGCCATCCAGTCGCAAAACTCCATCACGTTCGTCCAGCGCGCAGCGGCCAGCTTCTCGTTGTCTTCGCCGTCGTACAGGTGCTTTTCGTAGCCGATGTCCTTGAGCCATTCGCTCAGAAAGGCACGCGCGTTCTCGGCGCCTTCGGTATGGCGGGCGCGAAACTCCAGGTCGTTCACATAGCGGCCGAACTCCTGCAGGCTGCCCACGGCGCGCGTCGACAGCGCAGCGCCGAGTGACGAGGCGAACATCGCTTCGAACAAGCTCAGTTTGTACTGGCTGGCGAACACGCCTAGGCTGGACAGCGTCTGGTGGCCGATGCCCCGTTTGGGCGTGGTGACCGCGCGCAGGAAAGCCGGGTCGTCATCGTTGTTCACCCACAGCCGCATCCAGGCGCACAGGTCACGGATCTCGGCGCGATCGAAGAAGCTCTGGCCACCCGAGACCTTGTAGGGGATCTGCGCCTTGCGCAGCGCCTGTTCGAACACGCGCGCCTGGTGGTTGGCGCGATACAAGACAGCGAAGTCCTTCCACTCCTTGTGCACGCCGCCCCCGCTGGCGTCCGCCGAGAAGCCTGCGCGGATCGACTGGATCCGGGCCACGGTGCGCTCGGCCTCGTGTTCCTCGTTGTCGCAGTCGACGATGCGTACCGGCTCGCCCTCGCCCAGTTCGGAAAACAGCGTCTTGGGAAAGAGCTTGGGGTTGGACGCAATGACGTTGTTGGCGGCGCGCAGGATGGCGCTGGTGGAGCGGTAGTTCTGCTCCAGCTTGATCACCTTGAGTTGCGGAAAGTCCTGCGGCAGTCGGCGCAGGTTGTCCAGCGTCGCGCCGCGCCAGCCGTAGATGGACTGGTCGTCGTCGCCCACTGCGGTAAAGCGCTGGCGCTCGCCCACCAGGAGCTTGAGCAATTCGTACTGGGTGGCGTTGGTGTCCTGGTATTCATCGACCAGCACATGCCCCAGATCCTGCTGCCATTGGGCCAGCACCTCGGGATGGTTTTGCAAGAGCTTCAGGGGCAGGCCGATCAGGTCATCGAAGTCCACGCTCTGATAAGCCACCAGGCGCTCTTCGTAGCGCGCCATCACCCGCGCGGCGATGCGCGCGTTGTCGTCTGGCGCCTGGCTCTCGGCCTGCTGCGCGTTCAGGCCCATGTTCTTCCACAGGCTGATCGCCCATTGCCACTGGCGCGCGGTGGCGGCGTCGGTGGTGCCGCCGGCGTCCTTGAGGATGGACGTCACATCATCGCTGTCCAGGATCGAGAACTGGGGCTTGAGACCCAGGGCCTGACCGTTCTGACGCAGCATGCGCACGCCCAGCGCGTGGAAGGTGCAGATCATCACCTCCTTGGCCTCGCGTCCGATCAGCGTTTTGGCGCGTTCGCGCATCTCGCTGGCGGCCTTGTTGGTGAAGGTGATGGCGGCGATGCGCTTGGCCTCCAGCCCGCTTTGAATCAGGCGCGCGATCTTGTGCGTGATCACCCGCGTCTTGCCCGAGCCCGCGCCGGCCAGCACCAGACAGGGACCGTGCAGGTAATTGACGGCTTCCTGTTGCGCGAGGTTCAGACCAGACATGGGGGGTGGGGCAGTGTGCGAGAGCGGCGAATGATACCGGGGGGCCTGTCGCCGGCGTGGCAGGCGCGCCGGGGTGGCCTGGCGATCTGCATCGACAATACGCGCGTGCTCACGATCCTGATCGTTACCTTCCCGTTTTTCGCGCTGGTCTTGTGCGGCTATGTCGCTGCGAACCGACGCTGGCTGCCGATGGAATCCATCGGCGGGCTCAATGCCTTCGTTCTGTATTTCGCCTTGCCCTGCATGCTGTATCGATTCGGTGCCAGCATGCCGGTGGCGCGCCTGTTCGATCCCTCGGTGGTCGCCGTGTGGCTGCCGTGCGCGCTGCTGATGGTGGCGGCTACCGTGGTCTGGAGCTTGAACGACCGCATTCGCTGGAACGACGCCGCCTTCGGCGCGCTGGTGTCGACCTTTCCGAACACCGGCTTCATGGGCGTGCCACTGCTGGTCGCCCTGCTCGGGCCCGCTGCGGCCGGCCCGGCGATCGCCACCTTGCTGGTGGATCTGGTGGTCACCAGCTCGCTGTGCATCGCCTTGTCTCGACTCGATGGGGCCGGGCGGGCCGGCGCGGCGGCTGCGGCCCGCAAGGCGTTGCGCGGCGTCGCGCTCAATCCCATGCCCTGGGCCATCTTGTTCGGGGGCTTGTCCTCGGCGCTGGACCTGGAGCCGATCAAGCCCTTGGCCGCCACCATCGGTCTGCTCGCGGATGCGGCCTCGCCGGTGGCCTTGTTCACCATCGGTGCCGTGCTGGCCCGCTCGCACTGGATGGCCGCCCAGACCCGCACGGTGCTGCCGGTGCGCGATTACCTGCCGGTGGCCGTGGCCAAGCTGGTGGTCCATCCGCTCCTGGTGCTGGGCGTGGGCACTGCGGCGGTGGCTGGGGGCCTGCCGCTCGATCCCTTTGCCCTGACCGTGCTGGTGCTGGCGGCCGCCTTGCCCAGTGCCAGCAATGTGTCCTTGCTGGCCGAGCGCTTCGGCGCCGACACCGGCCGCATCGCCCGGATCATCCTCCTGACCACGGCGGCGGCCTTTCTCACGTTTTCGGCGACGGTGGCCCTCAAGGTCTGATCGCCAGGCGGCGCCGGCCGCCCCGGGCGGCCGCAAATGCCCGCAGGGCCTACAATGGAGGGCTTCGGGCGGCCTGGTGCCACGCGCGCCGGCCCGTCCCCCGCAGATCCTGGCGTCCGGTCACCCACCGCACACGACCGCAAGGGTTTGCATGTCTGCGTTGCAAAGGTTGCTTGATGGCCAAGGAAGAATTGATTGAAATGCGCGGCCGCGTGGCCGAGGTTCTGCCCGATTCCCGCTACCGCGTGGTGCTGGAAAACGGTCACGAGCTGATCGCCTACAGCGGCGGCAAGATGCGCAAGAACCACATCCGCATCATCGCGGGTGACGATGTCACGCTCGAACTCTCGCCCTATGACCTGAACAAGGGCCGCATCATGTTCCGCCACCTGCCGGATCGCGCCGCGCGTCCGAACCCCGCGCCCAGCTACGGCGGGAATCGCCGCTGATCGCCTGCCTCGCGCCGGGCAGGTCCCGGCCGCACGCCTGATCGCGTTCTGCGCTTAGGTACACCTTCCCACAGTTTCTACGCGTGCAGCCCACCGCTGCGTCCACGCCGGTCCCACAATGACCGGATGCCTGGCGCCCGCGTCGCCCTGATCGGCGCCCCCACCGATGTGGGTGCGGGGGTGCGAGGTGCCTGCATGGGGCCGCAGGCGCTGCGCGTGGCCGGCCTCGTGCAGGCGCTGCAGTGTCACGGTGTGTCCGTGATCGACAAGGGCGATCTCCTCGGCCCGCCTCGCCCCTTTTCCCCGCAAGACGCTCGGGGCCCGCATCACCTCGATGAAGTCATCGCCTGGAACAGCGCTGTGTGCCAAGCGGTCGATCTGTGCTTGTCCGAAGGCGAGTTCCCCGTGCTCCTCGGCGGTGACCACAGTCTCGCTGTTGGCTCCATCAGCGCCATCGCCCGCCACTGCCATCGCCAGGGCCGTCGGCTGCGGGTGCTCTGGCTCGATGCCCACGCCGATGTCAATGACGCGGCCACCAGTCCCAGCGGCAATCTGCACGGCATGCCGGTGGCCTGCTTGCTCGGGGGCGGCCCGGCGCCGTTGGTGGGGTGGAGCGGCCCGCCCCAGGCCCTGCAAGCAGCCGACATCGCCTTCATCGGCATACGCAGCGTCGACGCCGAGGAGAAAGCGGCCATCGCGCGCCTCGGCCTGCGCGTCTGGGACATGCGCGCCATCGACGAACACGGCATGCGCCGCGCACTGAACGAGGCCTTGCAGGGTGTGGATGCCGACACGCATGTGCATGTGAGCTTCGACCTCGATGCCCTGGATCCGGTGCACGCGCCGGGCGTGAGCACCGGCGTGCCCGGCGGCCTTACCTACCGCGAGATGCAACTGTGCATGGAGATGATCGCCGACACCGGCTGTCTGCGATCGCTCGATGTGATGGAGATCAACCCTGCGCGGGACGTGCGCAATCGCACGGCCGAACTGGCGGTGCAGGCCGTTTGCAGCCTGCTGGGAGCGGCCACGTTGGCGCGCTAAGGCCTACGTTCGGTCTCAGTCGAGGGCGTCGTCTTCGGCGGCGTCGGGGTTCTCGTCCAGGTCGGTGAATTCGTCGTCGCCGGGTTCGGCGTCTTCCGAGGTATCGATGGACGATTCGCGGCCGGGCCCTCGATCAGGTCCCAGGCGGACCACCCGATCGGGCAGGATGTCGCATCCCTCCAGGGTGTCGATGCCCGAGACCACACCGCGCTCGCCGGTGCCGGCGGCATCGCTGTCGCCATGGACTTCCTCCGTGCCGCGGGCGTCGCTGCCGCTGTCGGAGTTGTCGCTGGGGCCCAGCAGGTCGCTGCCGCGGCCGGCGGGTTGGATCGGTGCCTTGTCGGCACCCATGATGCTGCTGTAGGCCATGAGTCTGTTCTCCATCAAGGTTTGAGCCTGCGCCTCGCGCGGGACGTGCGCCGTCGGACGGCTGCGGCGGGCGTTGTCCGACGCCGCGCTGCCTCGGTTCGCACGAAGGACGGGCACACGGATTGCCCCTGCGTGGGCAAGTCCCTTGTCCCCCCACTTGTGAAAGGTTCGTCATGGCTCAATCCGACATCCCCACTGCCTTCCGGCCCGCGCAGGCCACGCAACTGAATGCGCTTGATTGGCTCTCCCTGATCCTCATGGTGATCGGGGGCATCAACTGGGGCCTGATCGGCGCCCTGGACCTGGACCTCGTGGCCGCCCTTCTGGGTCCCGGGACGATGGCCTCGCGCGTCGTCTACATGCTGGTCGGCCTGGCCGGCCTCTACGGCGTGGTCGTGATGGCCCGCCTCGGTCGTAGCGCCACGCGCTGATCGACGCGTGGGGTGGCGCCCCGGTTAGCATGGCGGCACCGCAGTTCCTCTCGGCCCGCCATGACCTACCTGCTCGCCCTCGACCAAGGCACTTCCAGCTCGCGCAGCATCGTCTTCGACCTCCAGGGCCGCATCGTGGCCGTGGCCCAGCGCGAGCTGCCGCAAAGCTATCCGCAACCGGGCTGGGTCGAGCACGACCCCCTGGCCATCTGGGACGGCCAGCTCGCCACCGCGCGCGAGGCGCTGTCGCAGGCCGGTCTGAAGGCCGGCGACATACGGGCGCTGGGCATCACCAACCAGCGCGAGACCACGGTGGTGTGGCACCGCGCCACGGGCCGCCCCATCCACCCCGCCATCGTCTGGCAGGACCGTCGCACCGAGCCGCTGTGCGCGCAGCTGCGCGAACGCGGCTGGGAGGGGCGCATTCGCGAACGCACGGGGCTGGTGATCGACGCGTATTTCTCCGCCACCAAGATCGCCTGGCTACTTGAACATGTGCCCGGCGCGCGCGAGCAGGCGCGGCGCAGCGAGCTGGCCTTCGGCACCATTGACAGCTGGCTGCTGTGGCAGCTCACAGGCGGCGCGGTGCACGCCACCGACGTGAGCAATGCCTCGCGCACCTTGCTGTTTGATGTGCGCCGTCATGCCTGGGACGAGGAGCTGCTGGGGCTGTTGGACATTCCCTTGTCGATGATGCCGACGGTGCGCCCCTCCAGCGCCGACTTCGGCACTACGCGTGCTGACCTGCTCGGGGGCCCCATTGCGGTGGGCGGCATCGCGGGCGACCAGCAAAGCGCGCTATTCGGTCAGGCCTGCTTCGAGGCGGGCATGGCCAAGAATACCTACGGCACGGGCTGCTTCATGTTGATGCACACGGGCGCGCGTTTCCAATCGTCAGACAACGGCCTGATCACTACCCGCACCGCGCAAATCGGTGATGACGCGGGATATGCGCTCGAAGGCAGCGTATTCGTGGGCGGCGCTGTGGTGCAGTGGTTGCGTGATGGCTTGCAGGCCATTCGCAGCAGCGCCG
>CANGSD010000028.1 GCA_947455875.1 Comamonadaceae bacterium | reverse complement strand
TGGGGCTGGCGATCATGCATGCCCACGCGGGGCAAGCCATGGCGCGACTGGAGCAGGCCAGCCCGCGCGTGCGACGCAACACCGGGGCCTACAAGGCGGGACGCGCCGTGTGAGCCCGCGGGTCAGAAGACCCGCTCGGCGATCAAGACAGCAAAGAAGCCGAAAGCCGCCAGCAGCGTCCACTTGAGGACCACCAGCCCCCACTGCCGATAGCGCGCCTGACCGGTGCCCGCATAGAGCGCGAAGCACACGCCAGCGGCCAGCAGCAACAGGAGGATGGCCCAGCGAAAAAACAGCACGTTCTAGGTCCTTACCAGGCGCGCGCCACCTGCGCGAAGCCGGCGGGTGCGTGCTTCTCGTCGTCGAAGCTCACGATCTCGTAGGCATCGGGCTGCGACAGGAGTTCGCGCAGAAGCTTGTTGTTCAAGGCATGGCCCGAGCGAAACGCCTCGTAGGCCGCCAGCAGCGGACGGCCCACCAGGTACAGGTCGCCCATGGCGTCGAGGAGCTTGTGTTTGACCAGCTCGTCGTCGTAACGCAGGCCGTCGGAATTGAGCACGCGGTAGTCGTCCATCACCACCGCGTTGTCCATGCCGGCGCCCAGGCCCAGACCATTGGCACGCAGCATCTCGACATCCTTGGTGAAGCCAAAGGTGCGCGCGCGCGCGATGTCACGGCTGTAGGAGTCGCGACTGAGATCAAACTCGTAGGACTGGCCGGTCGAGTCGACCACGCGGTGAGCGAAGTCGATCTCGAAGCGCAGCTTGTAGCCGTGATACGGAGACAGGCGCGCCCATTTCTGGTTGTCGCCCTCGCCTTCGCGCACCTGCACGGGCTTGAGCACGCGGATGAAGCGACGCGGGGCTTTTTGCAGCTCGATGCCGGCGCTTTGCAAGAGGAACACGAAGGACGAGGAGGAGCCGTCGAGGATGGGGACTTCCTCGGCGGTGATATCGACGTACAGGTTGTCCAGGCCCAGACCGGCGCAGGCCGACATCAGGTGTTCGACCGTGTGCACCTTGGCCCCGCCATGGGAGATGGTGGAGGCCATGCGGGTGTCGGTGACGGCCAGGGCCGAGACCGGGATGTCCACGGGCTGGGCCAGATCGACCCGACGAAACACGATGCCGGTGTCCGGCGGCGCCGGCCGCAATGTGAGCTCGACCCTCTGGCCGCTATGCAGGCCCACGCCGACGGCGCGTGTGAGGGTTTTGAGGGTTCGTTGCGGCAGCATCGAGCGATTGTACGAATCCCTCACTTCCCCGCAGCGAATGAGCGAACCAGGAAGGTTTTCGTGCGTTCGAAGGAGTCGCGGGTGGTTTCCTCGTCGTAGGTGTAGGTGACCGTCCCGTGGCGTCCCTGCTTGGTAAAGCCATTGAGGCTCTTGCAGTCCCAGCAATGCGTCTTACCGGCATAGGTGTGGAACTCAAGCGGCCGGCCCGACGCCTTCACGGTGGCACCCAAGGACTCGCAATCCGCCGGGGGTGTCTCGGTGTCTGCAGACCCCAGCAGCATCAGGTGGGGTTTCTCGATGTCGCGCTGCAGGATCTCGACGACTGCGCGATCCGGCGATTGGGTCTGCAGGCGGCACAAGGGATAGAACGACACGTAAGCATCAAAGCCGCGGGATGCGCCGATCGCTTCGCGTGTGCGCTTGCCGTTGTTGTAGAACGCGATCAGGGCGCCCTGAGAGAACCCAACCAGGGCGACCTGATTGGGGTTCACATAGGGCAACTTGCGCAGGTGTTCGGCCGCCTGGAAGAAGTCCTTGGCCGTGCGGCCCAGCGTGACGCCCGCTTGCGCGCCCTGACAGACCTGCGTGGCACCGCGCGGACCCATGAAATCCACCAGCAGCGTCACATAGCCGGCCTGCTGGAAATCCTTGGCCCATTGCAGCATCGACCAGTTGGCGGCGCGGGGGTTGGCCTTGTTAAAGACCAAGCCGCCGCACTGGTGGCCCAGCATGACCGCCGGGAACGGCCCCTCGCCCTCTGGCTTGAGCAACATCATCTGGGGATAGACGGCTTGCTCGATCGGCGTGACAGCGGTTGGGAACGTCAGGTCAGGCGCCGAGCGGCTGTCAAACATCAGGTCCCGCGGCGTGAACTGGGCGTGAACCGCCGAAGCGGTCATTGCCGCAACCAGGCCGCAGGCGATGGCGAGGGATTGCAGGGCTCGCATGGCCGTATCAGTCCGCTTGACGACGCAGGAAGGCCGGGATCTCGTAGTCCTCCATGCCACCCGACGACAGCGCGTCGACCTTGGCCGCGGCCTGCGTGCGGTTGGTGCGCCACACGCTAGGCACATTCAGGTCGGCCGAGGTGCCGATGGATGCGGGCGTCGCAATCGGGGGCAGACCGGCCACATTGCCGCTGCCCGTGGCCACGATGGTGCCCAGAGTGGGAATGTTGCTCGGCGCGCTCGAGACATTGAGCGGCACGTTGTCGGTGCCGGTGCGGATCACGGCCAGCGGGGGCGCGGTGCGGCGCTGACCCTGGCGGGACAGGCCGGTGGCCACCACGGTCACGCGCACCTGGTCACCCAGGTTGTCGTCGTAGGCGGTGCCGTAGATCACATGCGCGTCGGGCGAGGCATAGGCACGGATGGTGTTCATCGCCAGTTTGGACTCAGACAGCTTCAGGCTGCCCTTGGCTGCGGTGATCAGCACCAGCACGCCGCGCGCACCCGACAGGTCGATGCCTTCGAGCAGCGGGCAGGCCACGGCCTGTTCGGCGGCGATGCGGGCGCGGTCCGGGCCCTCGGCCACGGCGGTTCCCATCATGGCCTTGCCGGGTTCGCCCATGACGGTGCGCACGTCTTCGAAGTCGACGTTGACATGACCGGGCACGTTGATGATCTCGGCGATGCCGCCCACTGCGTTCTTCAGAACATCGTTGGCGTGCGCGAAGGCCTCGTCCTGGGTGATGTCATCGCCCAGCACTTCTTGCAGCTTCTCATTGAGGACCACGATCAGCGAGTCGACATTGGCCTCGAGTTCGGCCAGGCCGGCATCGGCGTTGGTCATGCGGCGACCGCCTTCCCAATCGAAAGGCTTGGTGACCACGCCCACGGTGAGAATGCCCATCTCCTTGGCCACGCGTGCGATCACCGGCGCGGCGCCGGTGCCGGTGCCACCGCCCATGCCGGCAGTGATGAACAACATGTGCGCGCCCTGGATCGCGGCCTGGATGTCCTCCACGGCCATCTCGGCGGCGTCACGGCCCTTATCAGGCTTGCTGCCAGCGCCCAGACCACTTTGACCGAGCTGAATCGTCTTGTGTGCCGCCGTGCGTTGCAGGGCCTGGGCATCGGTGTTGGCGCAGATGAACTCCACGCCCTGGACCTGGCGCTCGATCATGTGCTCGACGGCGTTGCCGCCACCGCCGCCCACGCCGATCACCTTGATCTGGGTGCCCATGTTGAATTCTTCGACTTCGATCATTTCGATGGTCATGTCTAGCTCCTTAATTCGAAAACTGCAGTTGCCTGTGTTGATATCTCTATTTGCTTCTTATTCGGGTCTGGCCTTATCCACTGGCCGGGGGCGCGGTCGAACAACTTCGACCGCGGCGATGCGAGGGTGGGCTGCCTCGGGCGAGCCAGAGTCGAAAGGGTCGCATCAGAAGTTCCTCACGATCAGGTCCTTGAAGCGGCCGAAGGCGGTCTTGACCGAGCCATTCTTCTGGGCCACCTTCTGCCCGCGCACGCGCGCCAGACGGGCTTCTTCGAGCAGGCCCATGACGGTGGCCGAGCGGGGCTGGGCCACCATGTCGGACAGCGCGCCCACGTATTTGGGGATGCCCCGGCGCACCGGCTTGAGGAAGATGTCCTCGCCCAGTTCGACCATGCCGGGCATGACCGCGGTGCCGCCTGTGATCACGATGCCGGAGCTGAGGACCTCCTCGTAGCCCGACTCGCGAATGACCTGCTGCACCAGCTGGTAGATCTCGTCCACGCGCGGCTCGATCACACCGGCCAGGGCCTGGCGCGAGATGGTGCGTGGGCCGCGATCACCCAGGCCGGGCGTTTCGACCTGGTCCTGGGGATCGGCCAGCAGCTGCTTGGCATAGCCGCTTTCGACCTTGATGTCTTCTGCGTCCTTGGTGGGCGTGCGCAGCGCCATGGCGATGTCGCTGGTGATCAGGTCGCCTGCGATCGGGATCACCGCGGTGTGGCGGATCGCGCCGCCGGTGAAGATCGCGACGTCGGTGGTGCCCGCGCCGATGTCCACCAGCGCCACGCCCAGCTCGCGCTCGTCGGCGGTCAGCACCGACAGGCTGGAGGCCAGAGGATTGAGCAGCAGCTGTTCGACTTCCAGGCCGCAGCGGCGCACGCACTTGATGATGTTCTCGGCGGCGCTTTGGGCGCCGGTGACGATATGCACCTTGGCTTCCAGACGGATGCCGCTCATGCCGATCGGCTCTCTCACGTCCTCGTTGTCGATCATGAACTCCTGGGGCTCGACCAGCAGCAAGCGTTGGTCTGTGGAGATGTTGATCGCGCGGGCGGTGTCCACCACACGCGCCACATCGGCCGCCGTGACTTCCTTGTCCTTGATCGCCACCATGCCGCTGGAGTTCATGCCGCGGATATGGCTGCCGGTGATGCCGGTGTAGACCCGGGTGATCTTGCAGTCGGCCATCAGCTCGGCCTCTTTCAGGGCCTGCTGAATGCTTTGCACCGTGGCATCAATGTTCACCACGGCGCCTCGCTTGAGGCCATAGGAAGGGGCCACGCCCAGGCCCGCGAGCTTGAGTTCGCCACCTGGCAGAACTTCGGCGACTACGGCCATGACCTTGGCGGTTCCGATGTCCAGTCCGATGACCAGGTCCTTGTATTCCTTTGCCATTGCAATCCTCTCTATTTTTTCTGTCCGTCGTTGCCCAGGGTGCTCACACCGCGCAGGCGTATCGCATAGCCGTCGGCGTGGCGCAGGTCGGCGGCGACCAGGGCCTCGGGGCGGCGTCCATAACGTGAGGTGGCCTGCGTGAGCGTCGACACGAAGCGCTGCGCGCGGGCGGTGATTTCTTCGGTGGTGCCACGCCCCAGTTCCACCGGGGCGCCGGTATCGAGCTTGGCGTGCCAGCTGCCACTGGCGGTGAGCGTGAGCTGCTCGATTTCCAGCTCGAGGCCGCGAAACATCGGCGCCAGACCCTTGTAGGTGGCCAGCACCAGGGCTGATTGCTCGCGCGGGCCAGATAGACGCGGCAGATCATCCTGATCGAGATCACCCGTATTGGCCTCGAAGACCTCGCCGAAACTGTTCAAAAGCAGCGTCTCGCCCTCGGCACCCCAGAAGGCCACCGGGCGATGTTCCTGCAGGATCACGCGCAGACGATCCGGGAATTCGCGGCGCACCACTGCATCACGCACCCAGGGTACTTCGCGGAACGCCTGGCGCGCGTTACCCAGATCCACGGTGAAGAAGGTGCCCTGCACGCGCGGCGCCACATTGGCACGCAGCGTCGCCGCGCTGTTGTGGGCCACATCACCCTGCACGGTGATGCCACTGAGCGCAAACACCGAGTGGCGCACACCCCACCAGCCCAGTGCCGACAGCGCGATGACGCCAAACACGCCCAGCATGACCAGGGCGGTGGCATTCATGACGCGCACGTCGATGGGCAGGGGTGTGGACGGCTTCATGGGTGGCTCACGCTCCCCGGGTTGTCCAGCGCCGCGCCCGCCAGCAACTGCAGGCACAGGTCTTCGTAGGAGATGCCGGCGGCACGCGCCGACATGGGCACCAGCGAATGGCCGGTCATGCCAGGCGAGGTGTTGATCTCGAGCAGCCAGGGCGTGCGGGTGGCGGCGTCGATCATCACGTCGATCCGGCCCCAGCCGCGGCAACCCAGAACACGATAGGCCTTGAGCACCAGCGCCTGAATCGCGGCTTCCTCGCCCGCAGGCAGGCCGCAGGGCACGAGGTACTGGGTGTCGTCGCTGAAATACTTGTTTTGGTAGTCGTAGTTGCCCTGGGGCGCGACGATGCGGATCACGGGCAAGGCACGGGCCGTATCGCCAGAACCCAGCACCGGGCAGGTGACCTCGTCACCGGCGATGAACTGCTCGCACAGCACATCGCTGTCCAGGGCGGCGGCGGCCTCGAAGGCACGCGGCATGTCGGCGGCATCCGTTACCTTGGTCAAGCCCAGCGACGAGCCCTCGCGTGCGGGCTTGACGATCAGGGGCAGGCCCAGCGTGCGGGGCACCTCGGCCAGCTGCTGCGGAGAGGTCGCGCCTTTGCGAAGCAGCACATAACGCGGCGTGGAAATTCCCTCGGCCAGCCAGACCCGCTTGGTCATGACCTTGTCGATGGCCAGGGCCGAAGGCATGACGCCCGAACCGGTGTAGGGAATGCCCAGAAGCTCCAGGGCGCCTTGCACGGTGCCGTCTTCACCGAAGCGGCCATGCAGCGCGATGAACGCGCGCTCAAAGCCCTCCTTGCGCAGGTCGGTCAAGTCCCGCTGCGCGGGATCGAAGGCATGGGCGTCCACGCCCCGCGCCTGCAGCGCCTGGAGCACGCCGCCGCCGGACATCAGCGAGATCTCGCGCTCGGCGGAACGTCCGCCCATGAGGACTGCGACCTTTCCGAAATTCATTCCTTGTCTCCCATCTCGACCAGCTTGGCGGGCACGCCGCCGATGGAGCCCGCGCCCATGCACATCACCACATCGCCCTCGCGCGCCATCTCCACAACGGTGCGGGGCATGTCGGCGATGTCTTCGATGAACACCGGTTCCACCTTGCCGGCCACGCGCACCGCACGCGCCAGGGCGCGCCCGTCTGCAGCGACGATGGGCGCCTCGCCCGCGGCATAGACCTCGGCCAGGAGCACGACATCGGCCAGCCCCAGGACGCGCACAAAATCCTCGAAGCAATCACGGGTGCGGGTGTAGCGGTGCGGCTGAAAGGCCAGCACCAGACGACGACCCGGGAAGGCGCCGCGCGCCGCGGCCAGCGTGGCGGCGATCTCCACCGGGTGATGGCCGTAGTCCTCGATCACGCGGAAGGTGCCGCCGCCCTGTGCGGCGCGCACCGGCAGATCGCCATAGCTCTGAAAGCGCCGACCGACGCCGCGGAATTCAGCCAGGGCCTTTTGCACCGCGGCGTCGGGGATGTTCAGTTCGACCGCCACCGCGATGGCCGACAGCGCATTGAGCACGTTGTGGTGGCCCGCTAAATTCAGCGTCACCTCCAGATCCGGCAGCACCACGCCATTGCGACGCTGCACGGTAAAGCGCATCTGCGGTCCGTCGGCACGGATGTTGATTGCGCGCACCTGGGCGGCCTCGTCCACGCCGTAGGTGGTGATGGGGCACTGCACGTCGGCCATGATCGCGCGCACCGCCGGATCGTCCAGGCACAAGATGGCCGTGCCGTAGAACGGCATGCGATGCAGGAAATCGATGAAGGCGCCCTTGAGTCGGCCAAAGTCGTGGCCGTAGGTCTCCATGTGGTCGGCGTCGATGTTGGTCACCACCGACATCACCGGCATCAGGTTCAGGAAGGAGGCGTCCGACTCGTCGGCCTCGACCACGATGTAGTCGCCCGCGCCCAGCTTGGCATTGGCGCCCGCGCTGTTCAGACGCCCGCCGATCACGAAGGTGGGGTCCAGGCCGCCCTCGGCCAACAGGCTGGCCACCAGCGAGGTGGTGGTGGTTTTGCCGTGGGTGCCCGCGATGGCGATGCCGCGCTTGAGGCGCATCAGCTCGGCCAGCATCATGGCCCGGGGCACCACCGGAATCTTGCGCGCGCGGGCAGCGACCACCTCGGGGTTGTCGGCCTGCACCGCGGTCGAAGTGACCACCACGTCGGCCCGCGCGAGGTTCGATTCGGCATGGCCCACGAAGGTGGTGATGCCCATGCCCTGCAGCCGGCGCAGCGTGGCCGAATCGGCCAGGTCAGAGCCAGAGATGGCGTAACCCTGGTTGCGCAGCACCTCGGCGATACCGGACATGCCAGAGCCGCCGATGCCGACGAAGTGAATGTGGTTGACGGCGTGCTTCACTGCGCCAGTTCCTCGCAGGCGGCGACGATGACTTCCGTCGCCTGGGTTTTTTCGATGGCCTTGGCCGCTTGGGCGCGCACCAGCAACTCCTCGCGGGTGAGGGACTGCAGCAGCTGCGCCAGCCGCGCGGGACTGAGTTCGCCCTGGGGCAGCAACCAGCCACCACCCGCGTCGACCACGAAGCGGGCGTTGGTGGTCTGGTGGTCGTCCACCGCATGGGGGAAGGGCACGTAGACCGCGGCGGCGCCGACGGCGGCCAGTTCGGTCACGGTGCTGGCACCGGCGCGGCAAATCACCAGGTCGGCGGCGGCAAAGGCGCTGGCCGTGTCTTCGATGAAGGGGGTGAGTTCGGCCTGCACGCCGGCGGCCTGATAGGCCGCGCGCAATGCGTCGATCTGGCTGGCGCCGCCCTGGTGGGTAACCTGCGGGCGCTCGCCTTCGGGAATAAGTGCCAAGGCCTGCGGCACCGCCTCGTTGAGCGCCTTGGCGCCCAGGCTGCCACCCACCACCAGCAGCTTGAGCGGGCCGCTGCGGCCGGCAAAGCGCGCGGCAGGCGCGGGCTGTGACAGGAAGGCCTCGCGCAGCGGGTTGCCGACCCACGCCACATGGCGACGGCCCTGGGTCAGCACGTTTGGAAAGGCGGTGAAGACCCGGTCGGCCACACCGGCGAGCACCTTGTTGGCCATGCCCGCGCGCGAGTTTTGCTCGTGCAGCACCAGAGGCTTGCCGGCGAGCACCGCCATCATTCCGCCAGGGAAGGTGATGTAGCCGCCCAGGCCGATGACGACCTTCGGCTTGACGCGCAGCACCACCCGCAGGCTTTGCCAGAAGGCGCGCAAGAGGCGCAGGGGCAGCAGCGCCAGGGTGAGCGGACCCTTGCCGCGCACACCGCCAAACTGCACCGGTTCGAAGGCAAAGCCGCGCGGTGGCACCAGGCGTGATTCCATGCTGGCGGGCACGCCCAGCCAATGTACCTGCCAGCCGCGGGCACGCAGCGATTCGGCCACGGCCAGTCCGGGGAAGATATGGCCGCCGGTACCGCCGGCCATGACCAGGGCGGTGCGCTGCGTTGCTGGCGTCACGCCGGTCTCGCGGGTCATGCGCGCGCTCCCCGCCCGCGCTGGCGGTTTTCGTAGTCGATGCGCATCACCACGGCCAGCGCGATCAAATTGAACAGGAGCGCCGAGCCGCCATAAGACATGAGCGGCAGGGTCAAGCCCTTGGTCGGCAGTGCGCCCAGGTTCACGCCCATGTTGATGAAGGCCTGGAAACCGATCCAGATGCCCACGCCCTGTGCCACCAGCCCGGCGAAGAGCTGGTCCATCTGCACCGCCTGGCGGCCGATCAGCATGATGTGGCGGGTTAGCCAGAGGAAGGTGCCGATCACCACGACGATGCCGACGAAGCCGAACTCTTCACCAATGACAGCCAGCAAGAAGTCGGTGTGGGCCTCCGGCAACCAGTGCAGCTTTTCGATGCTGCCG